>JAGYMR010000479.1 GCA_018400515.1 Tangfeifania sp. | reverse complement strand
GCGATGCCGGCATCCTGCCCGATGCGGTACATTTTCCCGGGTATTTTTTCATCATCGGATACGGAGGCAGCACCAATGGCCATGCTGGTGGCAATGAGTGAAGCTGTTTTTTTCCGGATAATTTCGAAATAGGTTTCTTCGTCGATGTCAAGTTTCCGGCTTTTTTTAATTTGCAGTATTTCGCCCTCGCTCATGTCTTGCACTGCCTTTGAAATCAGGTGAAGGAAGTTGTATTTTTTGTTTTCCAGTTGAAGCAGAAGACCTTTTGCCAGGATGTAGTCACCCACCAAAACGGCCAGTTTGTTTCGCCACAGGGCATTTATTGAAAAAGTGCCCCGGCGTTCGTACGATTCGTCCACCACATCATCGTGTACCAGTGTTGCCGAATGTAGCAATTCTACTGAGCATGCGGCCAGCTGTGAAGATTCATTCGTTTCGCCGTGCAACTTTGCCGATAAAAATACAAACATGGGGCGAAGCTGCTTCCCTTTGGTGCGGTATAAAAAACGCAGGACTGTGCCTAAAAGGGGTACATCGCTTTGCAATGCTTTCCTGAAATAAGGTTCAAACGCTTTGAGATCCTGTTCAATGGGCGATTTTATTTTTTTTAAATTCGTCATTCCGTGTAACCCCTTTGTTGTTTTTCCAAATAAATAACGAACATAGAATAAATTCGTTAAAAATTTTGCTGTTTTACAGGAATTTTTTCAGGCTTTCTTATTCAAAATAAACTTTAATAAAGGAACTGGTTAGTATTATCCTTAAATATTTATATATTTGCATTGGTAATAATATTTTATAAAAATGGTAGAAATCAGGGAGTTAGATGAAGGCCGGTTGGAAATGGCAGCAAATATGCTAAAAGCTATTGCGCACCCTATGCGTATTGTCATTTTAAAACATCTTGAAGGAGGTAAACGGTTAACAGTTACTGAAATACACGAATTGCTTGGAATTGAACAATCCACCACTTCCCACCATTTGGGTATTTTAAGGGATAAAGGTGTGCTGTGCTCCAGTCGCGAAGGCAAGAATACTTTTTATTATTTAAAATACGAAATATTGAGCCAGATTATTGATTGTCTTGAATCCTGCACCTGTGAGTGAAGAGATGAAACTGGTTTTTGCAACGAATAATCCCCATAAGCTGAAAGAATTACAGGCGCTACT
>JAGYMR010000478.1 GCA_018400515.1 Tangfeifania sp. | reverse complement strand
CCGGCATTTTAGTCCAGGCAGGCTCCGTATCGTTTATTTGGTTGTCCTGGTCTGTTTCCACTTCTTTGCCCTCTTTCCACTCTTTTTTCTTTCCGAATAGAATCGGCACAGGCAAAAACTTGCAGTATTTTTCGAGAATTTCATTGATTTTATTTTCATCGAGAAATTCTTCCGAATCGCTGTTGATGTGCATCACAATATCGGTACCCACTTCATCTTTTTCGGTTTCATCGAGCGTAAATTCCGGAGTACCCTGGCAGGTCCATTTTACAGGTTTCGAACCCTCTTTATATGATTTGGTAATAATATCAACTTGTTCCGACACCATAAAAGAACTGTAAAAACCAAGTCCGAAATGACCAATAATGGCATTCGCGTCATCTTTGTGTTTTTCTAAAAAATCGTTGGCGCCCGAAAAAGCAATCTCATTGATGTATTTTTCAACCTCTTCGCCCGTCATTCCAATCCCGTTGTCGGAAACGGTAATGGTTTTGGCATCCTTGTCGAGCTTCACCCGCACGTTCAGATCAGTAACATCCCCTTTATGCTCCCCTTTCGATGCCAGAGTTTTTAACTTTTGCGTTGCGTCAACTGCATTCGAAATGATCTCCCTCAAAAAAATGTCATGTTCGGAATAGAGAAATTTCTTAATAATGGGGAACAGATTTTCACTGGTTACGCCAATTTTTCCTGTTTGCATATTTTTTCGTTTAAATTATTACTGTTAATATGTTGTGCTGCCTCAAATCAAACCGTATGCCAACCGGTTTTTATGACGAAATGTCACACAGAAAAAAACAGGCAACTTCATTTTTGGCGCAGAAATAAATATTTTATTGTTTTTTAGCCCGGAAAATTCAAGAATTTTCCTCCCGACCCGGGAAAGTTGCTTATTTTGTAACGCAGTTAATAAGTGTCCGTCTATAAAGTCGAGAGTCTGGTTTAGAAAGTTCGCTGACAAGGCTTGCCCCTGTGAAATGCAAGGCCATATTTCACGGGGCTTGCGTAGCCCGAAAAATGTGAGTTTACTATTCGTAAGTGATCCTTTTGAGGGCAAGCCCTGTGAAATCTAAAAGTTATTTCACGGGGCAAGCATAACGCAGTCAGCGGACTTTATGGACAGACTCTAATTCGCTTTTAAAACCAGTTTTGCTGAACCGGTTACTTCCATTTGCCCGGTT
>JAGYMR010000477.1 GCA_018400515.1 Tangfeifania sp. | reverse complement strand
ACCGCTTTCAAAGCTTCGAGAACCTGGTACATTTTTCCATAACCATTGTCAAGGAAAGTCTCAACAAAGTGGGGAAGCGGTTGATCCACATTCCGGAAATGGACTTTGAAGATCTTTTTTCTTTTTCCAAAATATTTGATCGTTTCAATAATATCTTTTTCCATCAACTGACCTCCCTCCAGCCAGCAGCCCACACAAAGGCATATTCCGACATTCGGGCTGTCGGCTATTTCAAGGGCTTTTTTATAGCCGTCGAAACTGCTGAAAATGCAACGGGGGATGCCGCCCAGTTCTGGTACGGGAGGATCATCCGGGTGGATTCCGATGCGGACATTGGCCTCCTCAGCTACGGGGGCTGCTGCTTTGATAAAGTATTTATAGTTATCCCAGATCTCTTTTTCGGTATATTTCCGGCCATGGGTGAGGGGGGCTTTAAACTCCTCACCGGCCCAGTACCCAGTGTCTGCGGTGTTCATGTCAAAAGCACGAGCAGATGCACCGCCACGGATGTGCTCGCGTTCGGTGCTCCAGATTCCGTTTCCCATGTGGGCATAGGTGGTATAACCAATCCCTGCCTTTCCTAAATTGCGGAGGTGCTGAAGGTATTCTTCAATTTTTTCATCCCTCCCCGGGAGGTTGAGGACAATTTTGTCCTGGTTGTGAACATCAATGTTGCCAAAACCGAGCACCTTGATCCCTTCGGCCTCGAAAAGCAGGCGCCGGCTGTAATAATAGTCATAACTTGCCTTTTGTGCATTGGTCCATAAAACCACATACTCCAGCCCCATTTGTTGTAAAAATTTAATCTGATCCTCTGAAGGCTCCGGGGAGGCCTGGAAAGCTAATTTCATTACAGGTTTCGAAAAATGCATTTTGAGATCATCCTGTGATTTTTCACCGGGACGCTCAGACATTCCAAATAAACCAGCACGGCTGTTCCCTATTCCTGCCAATGATAGGGCAGCCAGCGCTGAACTTTTTTTTAAAAAATCCCTCCGGTTGTTGTTCATGGTATTCATTTTTTGGGTTGATTAATCATGCCTCGAAATGATCTTATCAAATATACTAAATAAATGAATGAGAAGTAAATAAAATTGTATATCAAAAAACGACAAGAAAGGAAAATCCTGCCGGATGGGTAAAAAAGGCCCTGCGGCAGTTCCTTCTTTAAAAAGTTGACCGGAAGGTGCGC
>JAGYMR010000476.1 GCA_018400515.1 Tangfeifania sp. | reverse complement strand
AATTTTGTGGCTCAAATTATTTCCATGTTTTTCATGGTTACTTACGGAGCCATTTGCCTCATTTCTTTTCTGGAACATTTCGCTGCCGACCCTGCCTACAGGCCAACATTCCGGTCAAACTGGAAAATATCCCTGGTAGGAGCCCTCTTTTCCATCTGGCTCATGTTTAAAATGAATGCTCCTTATGCGATAATATCCATTCTTATCATGGTACTGATCTATTATGTTGTTATGCAAAATAAAAAGGAGAACCAGGGATTAAACAAATTGTTCCGGGGGGTTATTTTTCAACTAAGCAGGCAGTTACAAATTTTTTTGCAACGTGCCGAAAGCCCTGAAAAACACAAAGGATGGCGTCCGTTTGGCGTTTGCATTTCCCACGACACCTTCAAACGACGTTCGGCATTCGATGTTATGCGCTGGATATCCTATAAATATGGATTTGGCACTTATATCCATTTTATCAAAGGCTATTTAAATGCTGAAACCACCCGGGAATCGAAAGAAGCCCTGGAACGGCTGATTCAACTTTCACACAATGCCCGGAACAGGGTTTACCTCGATACCATCATTTCTCCATCTTACACCTCTGCTATTGCACAGGTCGTGCAGCTTTCAGGTATATCGGGTAAAGGGAACAACCTGATTTTGTTTGAATTCTCCAGAACCGACCCTGAAAACCTCAAAGAAATAACCGCAAATTACAAATTGGTTGAATCAACGGGTTTTGATATTTGTATCCTAAACTCCTCCTATAAAAACTTCGGGGATAAAAGAGAGATACATATCTGGATTCGTCCCGAAGATTACAGGAATGCCAACCTGATGATCCTTCTGGGATACATTATCCTGGGCCATCCCGACTGGAAAAAAGGAAAAATAAAAATATTTGCCCTGTACCCGAAAGCCTCAATGAAGGAAAAACGCAAACAGTTGCTTGAACTTATAAAAACAGGACGGTTACCCATCAGTCCGTCAAATGTCGCCATGGTCTCCTATGAGGAAGGAAACCGGAAGAAAGTAATCTCCAGGTATTCTGCAGATGCCGACCTGATCCTGACCGGTTTTACTGAAGAAATGCTGGCCAATACCCGGGAATTTTCGGAAGGATACGAAAACCTGGGCAATATCCTTTTTGTTGGAGCTAACCGGGCAAAGGCAATAAGTTAATTTTAAATGTATATTGGATACA
>JAGYMR010000475.1 GCA_018400515.1 Tangfeifania sp. | reverse complement strand
AGGAAATTATTCACAATCCTTCTTACGAACAGCTTTTTGAGGAGGAATTGAATCCGGATCTGGAAGGCTTTGAAAAAGGTCAGCTAACCGAACTGGATGCTGTTAATGTAATGACAGGAGTTTTTACCGGCCGGTCGCCCAAGGACAAGTACATTGTAAAAGATGATACTACCCGGGATACCATTTGGTGGAATTCACCCCAGGCGCCCAACGACAATAAGCCTGTTTCCACTGAAATTTGGAATGATCTGAAAGAAATCACTGTTAAACAGCTTTCCGGAAAACGTTTGTTCGTAATGGATACATTTTGCGGTGCAAATCCTGATTCCCGCCTGAAAGTGCGTTTTATCATGGAAGTAGCATGGCAGGCTCATTTCGTGAAAAACATGTTTATCCGGCCAACGGAAGAAGAACTGGAAAACTATGGTGAACCTGATTTTGTTTCATTGAATGCTTCAAAAACAACCAACCCGAAATGGAAAGAGCACGGATTGAATTCGGAAGTATATACCGTGTTTAATTTAACTGAAAAAATGCATGTTGTAGGAGGTTCATGGTATGGTGGAGAAATGAAAAAAGGACTTTTTGCCATGATGAATTATTACCTTCCCCTCCAGGGAATCGCTTCGATGCATTGTTCTGCCAATGTTGGAGAGAAAGGAGATGTTGCCATTTTCTTCGGTCTTTCAGGAACCGGAAAAACAACCCTTTCGACCGACCCGAAACGCAAACTGATCGGCGACGATGAGCACGGCTGGGACGATGATGGCATATTTAATTTTGAAGGAGGTTGTTACGCCAAAACCATTAATCTTGATCCGGAGGCTGAACCGGATATTTACCATGCCATTAAACGCAATGCCCTGCTCGAAAATGTTTCTGTTTACGAAAACGGGAAAATTGATTTTAAAGACAATTCGATTACTGAAAACACCCGCGTTTCATACCCGATTTACCACATTGAAAATATTGTGAAGCCTGTTTCGAAAGCGGGACATGCCAACAAGGTCATTTTTCTTACTGCAGATGCATTTGGCGTGATTCCTCCGGTTTCGAAACTGACAGCTGAACAAACAAAATACCACTTCCTTTCAGGATTTACCGCAAAACTTGCCGGAACTGAACGTGGAGTCACCGAACCCCAGCCCACTTTTTCCGCTTGCTTTGGCGCCGCATTCCTCTCACTTCATCCAACAAA
>JAGYMR010000474.1 GCA_018400515.1 Tangfeifania sp. | reverse complement strand
AGGTCGTTGGCGAAATGAGAGTGGCCGGTTCAGATTCAGGCAGGCTGCCGGACCCCTGACTGGAACCAGTTGGCCCGCTCGCCTTTGTCCCGTGCAATCATCCCGCCTACAACATGATTTTTACATTTGTAAACTATCTGTTAATTCTGTAACGCTTTTCATTTTATGGCGGTCAAGGTAATTGTCGATTTCATCAATGATCTGCAGGGGGATGAGGGGGTTTTTAAAGAGGGCTGTTCCCACCTGAACGGCCGATGCACCGGCAATGAGGAATTCAAGGGCATCGGCAGCATTCATGATCCCTCCCAGGCCAATCACAGGGATATTGACAGCCTGGGCGGCCTGCCAGACCATCCGGAGGGCAACGGGTTTAATGGCCGGTCCTGAAAGTCCCCCGGTAATTGTAGAGAGGAGTGGTTTCCGGGATTCGGCATCAATGGCCATTCCTAAAAATGTATTAACGAGCGAAACACTGTCAGCTCCCTGGCCCTCCACTGCTTTAGCAATTTCAGAAATGTCGGTCACATTGGGTGAAAGCTTCACGATTAAAGTTTTGTCATAAACCTTTCGCACCTCCCGGGTAACGGTTTCAGCCCCCGCGCAGGTTATCCCGAAGGCCATGCCTCCTTCCTTCACATTCGGACAGGAAATGTTCAATTCAATGGCGGAAATTTTTTCCAGTTCATTCACTTTTTCGGTGACTTCAAGGTATTCCTCTATGGTTGATCCGTTTACATTTACAATCAGGGGGGTATCGTAGTTCCTGATCCGTGGATAAATGTTTTGAATAAAATAATCAATTCCTTTATTCTGAAGGCCGACGGCATTCAGCATCCCCGAGGCGGTTTCTGCCATCCGGGGATAAGGGTTTCCCTCCCGCCTGCGGGGGGTCGTTCCCTTCAGAAAGAGTCCGCCCAACCGGGAAACATCATAAAAGTCGTTGATTTCTTCACCAAAACCGCATGTTCCGGAAGCAAGCATCACCGGATTTTTTAAATTCAGCTGATGAATTTTAACATTTAAATCTGCCATTTCAATTCGTTAATATTAAATACAGGCCCTTCGGTGCAAACGCAGACATTGCCTTTCACCGTGGGCTCAATGCAACATAAACAAGCACCGAAACCACAGGCCATCAAATTTTCGAGTGATACTTCACAAAACACACCTGCTTTTTTGGCTTGTTTCGCAATGGCCTT
>JAGYMR010000473.1 GCA_018400515.1 Tangfeifania sp. | reverse complement strand
CCATACCACCGAACCCCCGGTAGCGGATGTCCGTGCTTTTGAAAAGGCCTCAATGGACCGCATCGGAATTATTCCCGAGTTTATTCCCCGCTACCGGAGTACCTATTTCTCTCATATTTTCAGTGGGGGATACTCCGCCGGATATTATGTGTATTACTGGGCCGGGGTGCTTGATACGGATGCCTTCCATGCCTTTAAAGAGACCGGCGATATTTTCAATGCCGAAGTAGCTGCAAAATTCAGGCGACTGCTTGCCAGGTGCGGATCGGACGAGGCCATGGAAGTTTATAAGGATTTCAGGGGCAAAGAGCCCTCCATAGAACCTTTCCTTGAAAAGAAGGGTTTGCAGTAGCGGATTTTAAAAAAAGGGGGACACCATCCCCCTTTTTATATTTCTTAGGAGGGTTCCATTTTTGTTGCCGGCGACCGGGATCCTTTTCCCCGGAACTCCTCTCGCTTCGAATTTTGGATAGAAAGGCCTTTTTGTGCCCCCTTTTCTGTGAAAAATTTCCCCATAAAAGTTTGTAAATTAAAAAAAATGCTATTTTAGCAATTATTTTATGGACGTCGTTTTATTGCAGATAATCAGGCCTTTATTCCCGATACTTCTTCTGTTTTCCGGAATGTTTGCCGGGGCACAAAAATCGTTTGTTCCGGCAGCTCCCTATGCTGTTGAGGTGACCCAGCCCGACGGGACAGCGCTGGAGCTCCGGGGAATGGGGGATGAGTACCGGCATTATGCTGTAACCAGTGACGGGTACACGGTGATGAAAAATTCACAGGGTTTTTATGAGTTTGCCCGGCGGAATGAAGCGGGAAGGCTTGATTTATCCGGGATCCGTGCACGCAATAAAGGGGAACGTACCCCCGCGGAAGTGACCTTTTTGCGATCTGCAGAAAAATATTTGTCGGACACATCCACAGCGCCTGATGAGCACCTAAAATCGGCGGAAGCGATTCAGGCGGCTTTTCCCCCCTCAGGAAATCAAAAGGCGCTTTTGCTTTTAATCGAATATCCCGATTGGGAACACGCCTATACGGCAAGCGATTTTGAGCGCCTGATGAATGAGGAAAATTACAATGAAACCGGGTCCTTCAGGGACTATTTCCTTCAGGCATCGAACGGAAAATTGTCGCTATCGGTCGATGTGCAGGGATGGTATATGGCCGAAAATAACTATGAATACTACGGCGAGGATGCCGGTGATGACCGGGCCCGTGAATTGGTGGCCGAAGCCGTGGATG
>JAGYMR010000472.1 GCA_018400515.1 Tangfeifania sp. | reverse complement strand
ACCAGGTCTTCTGTTTTTTCAAGCAGGTCTTTAGGGATTTCATCGTAAATCTGGAGCATTCCGGGGTTCACGATTCCCATGTCAAGCCCGGCACGTATGGCATGGTATAAGAAGACTGAGTGCATGGCTTCGCGTACCACATTGTTCCCTCTGAACGAAAACGATACATTGCTGATGCCTCCGCTGGTTTTCGCCAGGGGTAAATGTTTTTTAATCCATTCAACAGACTTTATGAAATCAACTGCGTAGTTGTTGTGTTCTTCCATACCGGTGCCGATAGTCAGTACGTTGGGATCGAAAATAATATCCTGTGGAGGGAAGCCGACTGTTCCGGTCAGGATTTTATAGGCCCGTTCACAGATTTCAATCCGCCGTTTAAAAGAGTCGGCTTGTCCTTTTTCGTCGAAAGCCATCACTACCAGAGCGGCTCCGTAAAGTTTAATCTGTCGTGCCTGGTTTATAAAATTTTTCGCTCCTTCTTTTAAGCTGATGGAGTTTACGATGGCCTTTCCCTGCAAACATTTCAGTCCGGCTTCAATCACATTCCATTTCGAGGAATCAACCATCACCGGTAGTTTGGCAATGTCGGGTTCAGCCATCATCAGTTTCAGGAAGGTAACCATCTCTTTTTCGGCATCGATCATGGCATCGTCCACGTTTACATCAATCACCTGGGCGCCGTTTTCTACCTGGTGACGGGCAATGGTCAGTGCTTCTTCGTATTTTTCCTCGCGAATGAGGCGTGCAAATTTACGTGAACCGGCCACATTGCAACGTTCGCCAATGTTCACGAAATTGGATTCACGGTTAATGGTCACCGGCTCAAGTCCGCTCAATCGTGTATCCCGGCTTCGGGGTTTCAGTGAATGCGGTTGGGCTTGTTCCGCCATTCTGGCAAACCTCCGGATGTGCTCGGGAGTGGTTCCGCAGCAGCCACCAATGATATTTACGTAGCTGTTGTCGAGGTATTCTTTGATATAACCCGCCATAATTTCGGGTGTTTCATCGTATTCGCCGAATTGGTTTGGCAACCCGGCGTTGGGATGAACACTGATGTGAAAAGGAGCTTTTTTCGAGAGTTCTTTTACGTAAGGCCGCAGATCGCGGGCGCCCATGGAACAGTTGAATCCGATACTTAGCAGATCGATGTGTGACAGGGAGTTCAGGAATGCCTCAGGGGTCTGGCCGGAAAGGGTTCTTCCGCTGGCATCGGTGATGGTTCCTGAGATCATGAGGGGAAGCCTGATTTT
>JAGYMR010000471.1 GCA_018400515.1 Tangfeifania sp. | reverse complement strand
ACAACAAATGTAGAAAGTATCAATACGACAATACCGATAATAAGAATCGTAATTGTTTTCTTTGATACGCCTTTCCATTCTTTCAGGAAAAGTCCCCATATGTTACTGAACGAAATATTCAGTGCCATTAGTATACTCCAGCCAAAAACACTCATTTCCGGTGGCAGCTGGCTTTTCCCCATTCCAAAGAAGTGAAACTGCATGAACCAGAGGAATCCGGCCAGGAATGTAAAAAAGATGTTGTTCAGGAATATCTTTCCGGGAACTGAAAAATAATCTTTCCCGGTTCCGTTTTTGATATTAAGGTAAACACAGTATACCAGGTTGGTGGCAAATCCACCGAGCAGGATGAAAATGAGGGAAGGATTGCTCACAAACAGCGGGTTGGTACCATATTTTGCGGCTACTTTTTCGATGGGAACGCCGGCTTCAAAGCCAAAATTCATACTGGCACTCATGATCCCTGCCAGAACAGCGATCAGCAATCCCTTTTTCAAAGCAAATTCTTTGACCGCCGCTTTTTTCTGTTCCTCGGTTAAACCTTTTGATTTCAGTGCACCTGCATATCCGATGATGGCAATCCCTGCCACACAGATAGCAACACCAATTAACGTAAGAATTCCCGCGCTGGAAGCAAAAAGGTTCTCTCCGGCCACAATGGGGGGTATGAGGGTTCCGAAAGCCGCACAAAACCCCAGGGCAACACTTTGGCCCAATGCCACGCCGAGGTAACGCAGACTCAATCCGAACGTTAACCCACCAACACCCCAGAGGGCTCCAAACATTATTGCCATCCATCTGGCCTGAGAAGGTGCCTCTGAGAGAATGTCCAGCAACGTGCCGTTGGGGACAACAATAAGGGCGAAAACCCACGGAGCAATCAACCATGCTGCAACCCCCTGGCTAATCCAGTAGGATTCCCAGGCCCATACTTTTACTTTTTTAAATGGGACATAAAAGCTCGCAGCTCCAACAGAACCAATAGCAATTAATAAAATACCATAAATTGGGTTCATAATTCTTTTTTTAAGTTTTAGAAAATTTTTTTAAGTTATTAAAATCCTTCAATTTATTAATTTTTTCAAAGATATGAGTGAATTTTTAAGTTACCAATACATAAAATGGCAAAAAATTTATATTTTTTGGCACACAAAAAATGAATGAAGGGGAATTTTAAATATTTAACAACCGGAGAAGAAGACATTAGCTGGGGATTGTATTTTAATGTTGCAGGAGGGGCCATTATTGAGC
>JAGYMR010000470.1 GCA_018400515.1 Tangfeifania sp. | reverse complement strand
CACCGTCTCATCAGTCCCGGGGAATCAGTTCAATTTTCTGAAAAACCATCCCGTAATGGCTGCCGGGAGGATCCTGTATGATCTCTTCCCCGTTCCAGCCGGTGGCGAAATTCCCGGAATAAAGCAGCCAGCAGGTATTCCCGTCGCTGCTGATAAATTTGGAAGGGATGTTCAAAAAGTAAGCCTGCTGCCCGAAATCTTTCATATAAGCGATCATTTTCCATTCGCCGGTCAGTTTATCGGATTCAAGCATGTAGGAATTCATTTTTGAACAGGTATTGCCCCCGTCGGTCACACACATCAGGTACTTTTGGCGGGGTTCATTCCAGGTAACGGTAACACATCCCATGTTATTATTCCATTCGAGCAGGGGTTTAATCTTATTAAAGTCCTTGCTCCAGACCGGCTTCCCGTCCTGATCTTTCCCTGCATAAAATTCATATTTCCCGGGGTCATTTATGTTTTCCACCGAAGGAGTCACACGAAAAAGATATACCTGGTCACCGGTGATCCAGGACGCGTTGTAAAACCTCCCGCCGGAGTCATGAATATCTGCTCCGTGGGCAACAAGGTAAGCCTTCCCGTCCGGTGAATGTTCCATATTCTGCCCGAAGTCGACAAAATGAGGCGCTCCGATTTTCACAGGATACCCGTTTATTCCGGTTTCCCCAAACAGCGGCTTTTCCGGAGAATGCGGGCATTTAGTCCAGGTACGTCCTTTATCGGTAGAGTAGCGAAACCCCACAAAAGGCCCCAGCCAGGGCCAGTTGTATATATTTTCCCCGTATTTTGCCTGTCCGGCGGGATCGAGGCAATAGGTGCCATAATACCATACGCCGTTATGCATCAGGCTTCCGCAGGGATACCTTCCGTGATAAGGAAGGGAGGAGGCGTGAGATATGCCCAGACTGTAAATTTTCAGGTCCTGCGGGCTGTCTCCTTCCATGACGGCCTGTCCGGTGGATGTCCGCTTCAGACCATACCCCTGGGGGGCATTCCCGTCGGAGATAGAAAGATCCGTTCCACCGTCCAGCCGCGGACAAGGACCATCGGTATAGGGTGAATACAATTTCCCGTCTTCGCCCCAGGTAGGGTACCAGGTGTCGGCCACATGGAAACCGTTTTTAAGCCCCAAAAAACGAACCGCCGACCAGGTTTCGGAGGGCAAAAACGGGCAATCTGCCGGGGGTACAGATGTCCATACAAAAGGTTCATAGACAAGTGTTTCCGGTTGGAACTGACCGAAGCTGAAGAGCATCG
>JAGYMR010000047.1 GCA_018400515.1 Tangfeifania sp. | reverse complement strand
CAGAAATGGTATGTGCATTAAATACAAGGACGGTATTTATACAATTGTTCATTTTTTGCACGTTAAACCGGGAAAGGGTCCGGCCTTCATCCGCACAAAACTTAAAAATGTAAAAACCGGGCGGGTCATTGAGAATACCTTTTCTTCGGGGGTAAAAGTGGAGGAAGTACGGGTGGAACGTCGTCCCTATCAATACCTTTACAAAGATGATATGGGATACCATTTTATGAATACCGAAACCTTTGAGCAAATTCCCATTCAAGAATCCATGATTGAGAATGCCGATCTGTTGAAAGAGGGGCAGGTTATTGAGATTAACTTTCACGCGGAAAATGAAACTCCCCTGACGGTTGAGATGCCTCCGTTTGTCGAATTAGCGGTTACCAGTACCATTGAAGGGGAAAAAGGGAATACTGCCAGCTCCACTGCTTTGAAGCCGGCTACCCTGGAAACGGGTGCTGAAATCATGGTTCCCATGTTCATCAACGAAGGGGAAGTGATAAAAGTGGATACCCGCGACCGTTCTTACAATGAGCGGGTAAAAAAATAATCCCGCAGGGAAAGCAATGTTCCATCCGGTTGTTATTCAGCCGGATTTTTTTTGCCTTCTCCCGGACGGTTTGCTTGTTGGCGGGAGTACAGGTCAGCCGCTACAATCATGGCTGTAAAGCCCCAGAAGGGAACGGAAAGTTTGTCGGTATCGAGGAAGTTGTTCAGGAAACCGTGGACATAATAGGTGATGAGTCCGGTGAGTGCTGCCAGCAGGATCCCTTTCATCCGGGCATCGGTCAGACGGGACCAGGCATGGATCCCTGAATAAATGACCGTAATGATTATCAGCAGAAAAGTAATCAGTCCGGGGATTCCTGATTCTGAAAGCGGCCCCAGGTATTCGCTGTGTGCGTTTCCCTTATCCCCGATATTGGTGCTGATAATGGTGCGTTCTTTATTTACCTGGTAGGGTGCATACTGAAACATGTAGGTTCCGGGACCGAACCCAAACAGGGGCTTTTCTTCAAACATGCGGAGGGCACACTTCCAGCGGTTGATTCGTTCAAGGTTGGAGGCATCGGAAGAGATATTCGAAATGGAAGAAACGTGTTCAAGAAGGTTGGACGAAGATTTGACGGTATTCCGCTCAAGGTGCATGACAATTTGGGTTTGAAAAGAAAAAACCAGCCCCAGCAGAAGAACGGCCGTAATAAAAAGGGGTTTAAAACGGATCCTTAGCTTAATGAGGATCCAGGCGGCGGTGGCGGCAATAACGCTGACCCAGGCAGCACGGCTGTAAGACAGAACAAGGGCAATGAGCAGGATAGCGAGAAAGATCAGCGAAATCCGTTTTACCTTTTTTGAATAGACCCGGTGAAAAGCAAATAAGACCGTAAAGGGCAGGTAAAAAGCCAGGGCTGCACCGTAGGCCGTATGATCGTTGTAAAAAGGGGAAACGACATAGTGGGCTGCCTGTTTGTCGAGTAATCCATAGCCGGCATGCCGGTAAGTGGTATAAAATATGACCATGAGCAATGGGATCAGGTAAAGCCAAACATACCGTTCCATATTCTTTTTCCCGGAAAAAATTTTGATTGCCAGGAAGTAAAATGCGACAACAAACCACATCCGGGCCAGAAGGAACTTGAATGAAACGGCCGGCATGGTGCTGGTTGCTGCGGTGATCAGAATCCAGGCAAGGTTGACGAAAATAGCCAGCGAAACCGGATGGGTCAATATTTTTTTGTCGAAATTCCTTTCATGGACCACCTTCAGGATAAAGAGGATAAGGACTCCCATGAGCAAAGGTTCGGTGGGGAGGTAAAGATCAAAAGTGAGCCAGGGCATAAAGTAACTCAGGGGCACCGAAAGCGGCACAAAAAAGACGATGATGTAGATGATCTTTTCAAAGGAAAATACTGCCAGGAGCAGAATGCCCAAAAGAAGCGGCAGGGCACTCAGCAAAAGGGTCTCCTTATGGATCACAAACCAGGCATTCAAAAAAATGAAACCGGCAGAGATAAGGTAAAAGAGGGTAATTTTTATGGTCTCTTTTTGAGGCAAAGCAGGTTTCTATTTGCGGTAATCAACAATAAGAAAAACCAGCAAACCCAGAAGAAGGGCAGATAACGTGGATACGATCACAATGAGCCACCGCAGGGGATAAGATTTTTTATCGGCTGGTACCGGATACTCCACAACATGCGAATAGGTGATCTCCTTTTGAGACTCGGAGAGATAGAATTCGTATTCGTTCGTCAGCGAGTCGATGGAAGCAACCAGATAATCGAGGCGGGATTCGAGCCAGTAAGCTTTGGATCCCTTTTCGGCCAGGTTGTCGTAAAGTTTCCGGATCTTTTTCGTTTGAGGCGAGAAGGCATTGCCGGCGGCCAGGGCTTCCATATACCCTTCGGTGACTCTTTCCGCCTGGGATTCATAATCCAGAATCCCATAACGGGTTCTTAATGAGTCGATTCTGGGGAAGAGATCCTCCAGGTTTTCATATTTTTTCTCCAGATTCTTTTTTGAGATGTCCACCATTTCCAACTCCTTTTTGCGATGCATTTCGCGTACTTTCTGGTTGTAGAAATGGATGATTGAGTCACACATGTTGCTGGCACGGACCGGGTCGTGGTCTTTTACTTTTATCTCAACCGTTTCAAACTTTGTTTTGGCTGCACTGACATTTTTGTCGTAAATGTTCAGCATGTAGGTCATAAAAAGGGGATCCGCCGTATCAATTTTATAGGCTTTATGCAGATTGAACGCATCAAACATTTTTCGCTTGATGTCTTTGGAGTTGATCACTTCAAGCATTTGCTCGGTTTCGGACTCCTCGCTCAGTATTTCAAGGTTGATGGGATAGACGCGGGCAGTGGATTTAAATTTGGGCCTGATAAACTGGGGGCCTGAAAAAATTGCCGATAAGATAATGGCAATGATTCCGATCACAGTAAAATGAATTTTGCGTTTCCATATGATCTGGAGTATGCGCTGGTTGTCGAAAAAATCATTCATAAAGATGGTTTCTTATCCGGTTGCCTTATTTCAACGAACCGGGATTCTGTTTAGTATGATAAGGTTTGGAATTCATTCGGCCAGGATAAGGAAATAGTTTTTCTTTCCCTTTTGGGCCAGGATGTATTTTCCGCCGATTAAAAAATCAGTACCAATGGTTTGTTCGGCATCGGTGATTTTTTCTTTATTAATGCTGAGTCCGTTGCCCTTGATTGTCCGGCGCAATTCCCCTTTTGACGGAAATACGGCCGTTTTTTCTGCCAGAAGATCAATGATGTTGATCCCTTTTGTCAGCTCCTCTTTTGAAATTGTAAAGCGGGGGACCCCTTCAAAAACGGCCAGAAAGGTATCTTCATCCAGTTTCCGGAGTTGTTCTTCAGTCCCCTTTCCAAATAGAATTTGGGAAGCTTCCACGGCCTTCTCAAAGTCGGCTTTCGAATGTACCATTGTGGTGATCTCTTCGGCCAGTTTTTTTTGCAGCAATCTTAGATGGGGAGCTTGCCGGTGCTCTTGAATGAGGCTGTCAATCTTTTCCTTTGGCAGCAAAGTGAAAATTTTGATGTAGCGTTCCGCATCTTCATCGGAGGCATTCAGCCAGAACTGATAAAATTTATAGGGAGTGGTCCGTGCGGGGTCCAGCCACACATTGCCCGCTTCGGTTTTTCCAAATTTTGAGCCGTCGGCTTTGGTAATCAGAGGGCAGGTCATGGCAAACGCCTCGCCTCCTTCAATTCTTCTCACCAGTTCTGTTCCGGTTACAATGTTTCCCCATTGATCCGACCCCCCCATTTGAAGTTTACACCCCGCTGTTTTATAAAGGTGGAGGAAATCATAGCCCTGGACGAGCTGGTAGGTGAACTCGGTAAATGACATTCCGGTTTTAGAATCTTCTCCCAGCCGTTTCTTCACACTGTCTTTGGCCATCATATAGTTCACGGTAATGTGTTTCCCAACATCCCGGATAAACTGAAGAAAGGAGAAGTCCTTCATCCAGTCGTAATTGTTAACCAAAACAGCCGCATTGGGAATATCACTGGTAAAATCAAGGAATTTTTCCAGTTGTTTTTGAATGCATTTCTGGTTGTGCCGCAGGGTAGGTTCGTCCATGAGGTTCCGCTCCAGGGATTTGCCGGAAGGATCTCCGATCATGCCGGTGGCTCCCCCGATTAATGCGATGGGCTTGTGGCCGGCTATTTGTAAATGCTTTAACATCATCACTCCGACCAGGTGCCCGATATGCAAAGAATCGGCAGTGGGGTCGATTCCCAGATAGGCGGCTGTCATCTCTTTTTCCAGTTGTTCATCCGTCCCGGGCATAATGTCCTGCAACATTCCCCGCCATTTCAGCTCTTCAACAAAGTTCATCCGTATCAGTTTTGAAAAATTTGGGCAAAGATAAGAAATGTACCCGTTATAGGGATTTTTTGAACAAAAAATCGGCTGCCAGCTAGATTATGTTCAGGGTGTTGATTATTACCAAACCTGCTGCCAGCCAGAAAAAAATGGAATAAACCAGGCCGATTCCGAAAAATTTCAGGATGACCTTTCCGGTTCCCTGCCCGTAAAAGTTTTTAAGGGCAAGGAGGATGTAGAGGGGCACTGAAAGCAGGAAAATGGCGGAGATCCATCCCGGTGGTCCCTTGAATAAAAGATCCAGGAGTGTGATCAGGATCAGAATTACAAAAACAAAAGAATGAATGTGGATTGAAAATATCAGGTGGCGGATGTAATATTGGTTATTCCTGAAATAAAAAAGCCACAGGATAAGTGCAAAAACAGGCAGCAGCAGGAAAAAAGCCCAGGACATGTATTTTAAACAGCGGGCCACGACCTGTTCCGGGGAACGGAGAAGCCGGATAAATCCCAGAAGCCTTATTTTTCTTGCCGGATCCGTTTCTGTCCGCCATTGTTTTTCCAGTTCAGCAGCCAAAAGGTGGAAGGCACTTCGGATATCGGGGGCTTTCCGGATCGAGTCCGGATTTAAAGGAAGAATCTGGTTCGTTCCCGTTTCGTCTTCCATTAATTGTTGGATTGCCTGCCCTTCCGGGGCATCTTGCAGGGCGGCCTCAATGGAATCGGCAAGAACAATGGCTTCTGATCCGCCCCCCTTTAGATCCCGGACATCTGTAAAGGAGTGGTTTAAGAACCCGTTCAGCTGTCGGTTGGTATGTATTTGCAACAGCAAAAAAAGAATAAAACTGACGAAAATATAAAAACGGAAGGGGGTGGCATAACGGATGCGGCGCCCTTCAAAAAATTCCCGGGTCAGAAAACCGGGACGGATCATCAGATGAACAAAGGTTTTTAAAAAACGGGTGTCGAAGGCAAACAAATTTCCCAGGAAATCATAAAAAATCAGGGAGAATGGCCGGTCGACCTCTTTGGTTGATTGTCCGCACTGAGGGCAATAGTTGCCTTTAAAAAGGGTGTTGCAATTTTTGCAGACAGAATTTTGTGATGGAGTATTTTCTGCCATATCAGGCTTTGATCGCTTTTTGAACCTTGTCAAAAACATCCTTTTTTTTATCATCTCCATGGTCTGTTTGATTCCAAATGTCTATAAAAGGAAAAAGCGAAGGGGCCAGGTTTCGAAGCGGAGTATATAAACGGGATTCTTGTTTTGTGGCGGGCGAAAGAATCTCCACATCCTCATCGATCTTGTCGAAAACGAGCAGCAGGACGCTTAAAATAAGCGCTGAACGCAGAATGCCAAAGGCCATGCCGGCCAATTTGTTGACAAAACCGAGCATGGCTGTTTTAACCAGTTTGTTTACGGCACTGCCGGTGATGTGCACCAAAATGACGATAATAATGAAGGTTATGATAAAGGATATAAGGTTCAGATGTTTTGTTTCGAAATTGAAATTATCTGTGAGAAATTCGGTGGTAATGTAGGAAAATTCAATGGCACCCCAAATCCCCAAAATGAGTGCTGCCAGGGCAACCACCTCAGAAACGAGCCCTTTCCGGAAGCCACTGATGGCAGAAAATAAAATGAGCAGGCCTAAAATAATATCTATGTAATTCATGAGGATAGAATTAAATTAATGTATTGTTTTTCAGTGATATTACATGAGTTGTACGTGTTGTTTTTCACGGGGCCCATGGAACTCGCATGGATTTTATTTTTTTCATTCCATCGTTTACTTAAAAGGTATTTATCTCATTATTAGTGTTAATTTTAAAGGTATTCGGCAGAATTCGCAAGCAAATTTCGATGGAACTCGCTTAAAAAAGCTCCATCTGTATGGAAAAAATTCCGTCATGCTCGTTTCATAATTTTTTGTGTTTGAAAAAACATGTTCGTTTCATCATCCTTTTTAGTCTATCCAAGACGGTTGTAAAAGTAGAAATAATTTTTTTGAAGTGAAGCAAATAAATAATTTCTACCTTTGAGTTTTAAAATTTTGAAAGAAAGAGAATGGCACTTCTTAATACGGTTATTAACTGGATCAATTTTAAGCGGAATTACCAGATGCAACTCTACCGGGAGCATCCCTTTGAAATACAGAAAGAGGCGTTACTGAACCTGCTGAATAAATCGAAGGAGACGGAGTGGGGAAAACAATACCAATATCAGGATATCCGGTCGGTGGATGATTTCAAGAAGGCGGTTCCGTTGCAGACCTACGAAGAACTCCGTCCTTTTATTGAGCGGCTTCGTGCCGGAGAAAAAGACCTGCTATGGCCGGGGGAGGTCAAGTGGTTTGCGAAGTCATCGGGAACCACCAGCGACCGGAGTAAATTTATTCCGGTCACCAAGGAAGCCCTTGAGGTCTGTCATTTGCGCGGACCAAAGGATGTTTTTGCCCTTTATGTGAAAAATTTTCCGGAAACCAAAGTGCTTTTTGGGAAAACGCTGACCCTGGGAGGCAGCCATCAGATCAATAATTTCAGTAACAACTCCTATTATGGCGATTTGTCGGCCATTTTGATTGAAAATGTGCCTTTTTGGACCGATTTTATCCGCATTCCTCCGGCAAAGATTGCATTAATTGAAGAGTTTGAGGAGAAAATTGAACAAATAATTAAAACCACGCTTGAACAGAATGTGACCTCGCTGGCGGGAGTACCTTCCTGGTACCTGGTTTTATTAAAACGGATCATTAAAGAAACCGGTAAAAGGAACATTCTTGAAGTCTGGCCTAACCTGGAGGTTTTTATCCACGGAGGGGTCAACTTTGAACCTTACCGTGAGCAGTTCAGAAAAATTATTCCCTCTGAAAACATGCATTATATGGAAACGTATAATGCTTCCGAAGGATTTTTTGCCATTCAGGACGATCCGGTAAGGGATGATATGTTGCTGATGCTCGATTACGGGGTGTATTATGAATTCATTCCCATGAGCGATTTTGGAAGTGACAATCCACGGGTTTTGTCGTTAGAGGAGACTGTGCTCAATGAAAATTATGCCCTTGTAATATCAACCAATGCAGGGTTGTGGCGATACATTATTGGGGATACCATCCGGTTTACTTGTAAAAATCCTTACAGGTTGAAAATTACGGGGCGGACCAAACATTTCATCAATGCTTTCGGGGAAGAGGTGATCATTGACAATGCTGAAAAGGCCCTGCAGGCGGCCTGCAAGCAAACAGGTGCCATTGTGAACGAATACACAGCCGGGCCTGTTTTTATGGGAGATGATCAGAAAGGGGCCCACCAGTGGATTATTGAGTTTGACAAAGCGCCGGCCGATGTGGAGCAGTTCCGGGATGTTCTGGATGAATCATTGAAAGCTTTAAATTCCGATTATGAAGCCAAAAGGTATAAAAGCCTTACCCTGGAGAAACCGCACCTGGTGGTTGCCTCCAGGGGGACTTTTTACCAGTGGATGAAAAAACGGGGAAAGATCGGCGGACAAAATAAGATACCGCGGTTATCTAATGACCGCAGGTATTTAGAGGAACTTTTGAGCATGCTAAAATAAAAAATTGGTTATATTTACTTTTCAAAAAAAGTACCATGCATATAGCAGTGGCAGGCAATATCGGTGCCGGAAAAACGACCCTTGCTGGGTTGCTGGCGAAGCAATATAAGTGGACCCCGCATTACGAAGATGTGGAAGAGAATCCCTATCTGAATGATTTTTACAACGACATGCAGCGGTGGTCTTTCAATTTACAGATCTATTTTCTTAATTCACGTTTTCAGCAAATCGCCGATATTCGAAAATCGGGAGAAACGGTCATTCAGGACCGGACCATCTACGAGGATGCTGAAATTTTTGCTCCAAACCTTCACAGCATGGGGTTGATGAGCACCCGCGATTTTAAGAATTATAAATCTTTGTTTGACCGGATGGTGAGTTTTATTCAGCCCCCGGATCTGCTCATTTACCTGAGGGCCTCCATCCCAACCCTAGTCAATCAGATCCAGAAAAGGGGCCGGGAGTATGAAACGTCCATCCGTCTCGATTACCTGAACCAGCTGAATGAACGATACGAACAATGGATCGGAGGTTATAAAATGGGTGAATTGCTGATCGTCAATGTTGACAACCTTGATTTCACGGATAAACCGGAGGATTTAAGTACCATCATTGATAAAGTGGATGCTCAGATCCACGGTCTTTTTTAATTCATTTCCTGAATCTCCCGGAATACGTCGGGCCATAAATGTTCCGGCAGTTTAGCCCCCATCACTTCCACCACTTTCCCTGAAAGGTGGGCGGCGATCTTTCCCGATTTTTCAAGGCTGTATCCATTGGTCAATCCATAAAAGAAGCCTGCGGCATAACTATCGCCTGCCCCGGTGGTATCCAGTGCTTGTGCATCGATGGCCGCCAGTTTGATCTTTTTTTCCCCCTCCTGAATGATGGATCCTGACTTCCCGGTTTTTACTACCGCAATTTGACAAACCGATGCAATTTCCGCCGCTGCTTCTTCCGGGGCTTTTCCTGTGAAGGCAAAAGCCTCTTCTTCATTTGCAAATACAATATCGACCTTTTCAGCAATGAGTCTCTTCAGAAAAGCCAGGTTCATCTCAACGATATTAAAACTGGAGAGGTCAATGGCTACCGTCATGCCCTCCTTCCTGGCGATATCAATGGCTTTTTCAATGAGGGCCTGGTTTTGCACGAGGTATCCCTCCAGATAAAGAATGGCGTATTGCCTGAAGATTTCCCGGTTGAGTTCATCCGGCTCCAGATCAGCAGCCGCCCCCAGGTAGGTGGCCATGGTGCGCTCTGAATCGGAACTTACAAGGCTTAAAACCCTTCCGGTCCCTTTTTCGCTTTTAATTAAGTGATTCTTTATTTTTTTACGGTCAAATTCCCCGCTGAAGACAGCGCCCAGTTTGTCATTGCCTATTTTTCCGAGATATCCGCAGCGGCCCCCTAAACTGGCCAGGGCATGCATGGTGTTTGCAGCCGAACCTCCGGTGGTTATCTCCCGCTTGTTAAAAAAAGTGGCATCATATATTTTTCGTGAAAGCTCCATGTCAACCAGGGTCATGCTGCCCCGGAGCAACCCGAATTCAGCCAGCATTTCATCGTTTTCAAGCACATTGATCACATCAACCAGCGCATTTCCGATGCCCAGGACGGCATGGTGGTTTTTATTTTCTTGCTTCATTCAACTGCTGTTTTTCGTTAAGATTATCAGGAACTATGCCGCGTGCTGAAATTTTCGGATGCAAATATAAGTGAAAAACAGGTTCCTGCATCCCGATTTCCTGAAAATGAAATTTCCTGTGGCCTCCGTGTGCCGGTTGTCAATGGCGGGAAAGTTTTTAAAAGGCTGAATTACTGCTGGTTAGTCTGATGTGGCAAGTATACCGTGTTTTTTGTTGACAAGTAAGCTTTTTTCTTGTAAATTTAAAGAAGAGGAATGATTGAGGATCAAGGGGTTTTCACTGAACTACCAGAGAGATTATTTGAATTTTCTCTAAAAGGAAATTAAAGAATAACCGATTTTGAGGGAATGCCTTATGAATCTCTAACAGGAGTCGTGTGCCAGTGGGTGAATCCCGGGAAATGGGGTGTATACCATCTAACGGCCATGAAAAGCAAAAGCCGGGATTAATCTTTTTAATTTAAAACAGCATTATGGAGAATCTTCTGTTAATCATTGTTTTCATTGTCCTGTCCCTGGCAATGGTTGGAATCGTTCTTAATCATAAAGATGCTAAACGGTATAAGTTCAGAACCATTTTTTATGTTCTGGTTGGTGGTTTGCTGATCGGGGGCAGCGGCTTTCTGGGGAACAAGGAATTAATTCCGTTTTCAAATTCCGTTGTTTTTTATTTGTTGATGCTCTGGATGCTGGTTCTGGGGCTTCTTCATGTGATTTTTTACGACCGGATTTTATTATGGGCGAAAAGAAAACATCTCTGGACTGAACTGGCATTTACCCTCGGCATTGCCTTTCTGGGGGCTGCCTTGCTTTTACTGGCATTTCATTTTTCACATTTCCCGTTTTTTGCCACAACAAATCTGGTCACCCTTTTGGTCTTTTTGGTGCCTTTCTTGTTCTATTTTACCTATCTTTTTTACCTGAATATTCCGGTAAAGGTTTTGCGCAAATGGCAATATCCAGTGGATATACATGTGGATGATCCCACCGACAGGGAAATGGAATCCCCCCTGGTAGTGGGATTTGAATTCAGAAAGCGGGCCGGCGATGAGGCGATGACCACTTTCCGGGCAAAGGCTCCCAAGGAGATGACCTTTGGAAAATTGTTCTACTATTTTATTAACGATTACAATGACCGGAATCCGGATGAAAAAATTGAGTACCTGGATGAAAACAACCATCCTTATGACTGGATTTTTCATCACAAACCCAAATGGTTCAGTACTTTCCGTTATATTGATCCGGAAGAAACAAATGCTTTTAATTTTATTAAGGAGAACAGTGTGATTGTATGTAAGCGCGTAATTGAAAAATGATATGGGAAATCAGGAAAAAAATCTCCCGGTGAATTGGATTGACGGAATGAAAGTGAATAAAAATCACTTTATTTCCACCGATCATGCCGTTGCAGGGAAACTACAAGCTGTTAATGCTTCTTTCATTACCCCTTTTAATTATGGGTTATTATCCCGGAAATGGGGAGGAGAAGCACCGGTAAAAATTATTTCCGATATTGACGGACAGGGCTATATTCATGTGAAAGTCATGAATTGTTCGGCCATTACCCGGGATGGTTCCGGAATTGAAATTGAGGAAGCCGCTTTTTTGGATGAGGAGTTGTCGGCAGCCATGCCGCAGATTCGGATGGCTCAGGAGGCGGTTTCGGAGAAGGAGTACCTGGTTTGCCTGACGGTTAATCTTTTTGAAAGAGTGCCTTATGGAAAACCGGATCCGGAGGAAACGCCCCCCCGTTTGCCTTTTGTTTTGCCCGGCTACCATTTGTCATTGCACCGTCCCGAAGAGAAGAATTCGATTTTAACCGGCAATTCCTTCATTATCGGGAGATTGGTCTTTATTGACGGGAAACCGGAACTGGATGATAATTACATTCCTGCCTGCCGGGCCCTTGATAGTCATCCGAAACTGGTTGATTACCATGCCCAGCTGTTAAAAGTACTGGGGCAGATGGAAATTGATGTAGTCAATATCCTTCAGGGAATTAAAAATAAAAAGCAGGGAACCCCTATTGCCGGAACGGTGGCCGAAGTTTCAAATGCTGTACTGCAATTTCTGGGGGTCCATCTGGTGGAATTCCGGAAGATTGCCCGCTACCAACCTCCTGTTTATATTTTTGAACAGATGGCTGCTTTGGCCCGCATCATTCATAACACCATTAACACACAATCTGCCGCCGACAGGGAGGAGTTGTTTAATTACATTCAGGATTGGAGCGGACTCAAACAGGGGGAATTTGAAGCGTTATTATTGAATGCGGTTGAATATGCGTACGATCATGATGACATCAATCATTCGATAGAGGAACTGGCCCCTTTTGTCAATGTAATTTCAAAATTGTTCAATACCCTGAGCAATCTTGATTTCATTGGAAAGAGAAAGGACCGTCAGATCTTTGTCAAAGAGCAAAAGCAAAAGCCGGGAAACAGTTTCCTGGTTGATTAATGAAACGGGTGTGCATTTTATTGAATTGAAACTCAAAAAAAATAAAAATGGATCCATTAAATAAAAAGGAAAGGACGGAAGCTTTTATTAAAATGTTGTTGCTTTTTTTGCTTGCGGTTAGCATTGTTGCAATTCCCATGTTTTATGCTTTCCGGATGCCTGCCCTTGATAAGGCACACAATAGCGAAGCGTATGAAAACCTGAAGAACCGGTTGGAAGAAATTATTGAAAATGACCGGCAATTTCTTTTTTTGACGGACTCTGCCCGCACCCTTTTTCTTGATTATTCAAAGGAGGTCAGCAGTGTCAGGAAAGGACGGATCAGTGACCGGTTTTCAGAAATCCTGAATAACATGGAGGACCTGGCTCTCCGGGTAGAGGAAGATACCGTCCGGAGCGATCTGTACGCTCATATGATCGATGCCTACAGTGAGCTTTTTGTGAAAACCGATCATATTGCTGAGATGAAAGAGGATTTTAAGGAGGAGGTGGAAGAAGTGAAAGAGGATGCACAATTAACTCCGGATGAACAAATGATTGAACTGATCACTATCACCCTTGAAAAACACAGAGGCAATAAGAGAGAGGCTGCCAGGGAGCTTGGAATGACCCGGCGCAGGCTTATTAAAAAGATGGAAGAGTTGGGGATGTGATCCTTTGAGAACTTGCTCCCGTTCGGAGGGGAGGTGTTGTTTTCTCCGGAGGGGGTCCTTATGATTCCTTTTTGTGAATTGTCCAGGATGTAGAACCTAATTTTTTCCCGTTTTTGATGCCAGTAAGGGATAATATAGAAGAAGCCATTCAAAGTATTTTTCGCGACATTAAAGCAGAGGCTGTTATTGCAGATCTGATGGAAAAGGGTTTTGCCAGCGAAGATTTTGTTGTGGTTCCCAATGGTGCTTTTAAGCGCAGGTACTCGCGGGATATTGCTTTTATCAAAAGGTTAAAATTATCGAACGGCCAACAGCCCCTTGGAATTTATATTAACCGGGATGCCATCTACGATGAGCTGCCTGAAGGTTTTTTTCATAATAAACCGGACAGGAATGCCAAACAGGAAGGAGGGGGGGCGGCGGAGTCAAAAAGGCTAAATGCTGAGGAGAATGCAGCACGGGATTTTTTCCTGCCCTTTGAAAACGAGCTTTTTTTGCAAAAGATTCAATTGGAACTGGAAGAGCGGAAAATATTTTTCCGGTTCTGTGAAAGTCTTTTTGTGGATATCTTCCCCGCTTTCTGGAACATCGATGCTCCGGGAAGCCGGAAATACGTTTCACGGATGGTGAAATTCCTTCATTTTGCCTACAAAATGGCAGGGGATTTTAAACAAACGGAGAAATGCCTGGAAGCCATTCTTGGTGAAAAAGTAAGCATTCAGTTAGAGGAAACGACATCAACCCGCCGGGGAGGGACTGAAAGCGAAGGGGCTAATAAGGGCTGCATGCTTGGAAATGCTGCACTGGGTGTGGATTTTGTCTGCGGGGATGAATTGCAGGTAACGGGGAAGGTCCTGGTTTTCCTTTTGGGACCATTGAAGGAGACACGGATTGCCGATTACCTGGAGAATGGTGCAATCGCCGATTTCCTGCAATGTTTCTACCGTTTTTTTATTCCGGCAGATTTGGAGGTAAAGACCCGTGTACTTGCATCCCCGGACAAGCAGAAATTTTTGCTGGAACCGGCGGAGGGGCCTTTCCTTGGATACCAAACCGTAATTTAACGCATGATAAAGGGAGCAAATGTTAGCGGACTACTACAAAATGCCTTTTCAACCCAAAGCCCTGATGAATAAAAAGGAGCACCCGAAATGCCCTTTGGCCGAGTCGGTGGCCGGGATGATCCACCTCATTTTAATTACCACTTTTGGGGAGTACAAACCGGATCCTTCCTTTGGTTGCGAAATATGGGAATATGATTTTGAGAATATCTTTAATTCCCAGATTTACCGGGAGAAACTGAGAACCTCTGTCCGGGAAACCATTGAAAAGCACGAACCACGGTTAGCAAATGTGAAGGTGAGCATTCAGATTGATCAGGTGGATTCCGGAAAAGAGATGCACCGGATAAAAAGCAGGATCAGACTTCGGGTTGATGCCACCCTTTCCCGGACCAACGAAGCTTTTTCTTA
>JAGYMR010000469.1 GCA_018400515.1 Tangfeifania sp. | reverse complement strand
GTGACTTTGTGCTTTTCCCGGAGATTAAAGAGTGTGTGCAGTGGCCCTGGAAATCTTAGAGGGGTAAGCCCCGCTCCCGAACATGAACCCTCGAAGGCTTGACTTAATAAGCGATCATGACTGTTCCGGTGCGGACCTCTCCGTTGCCCAGTTCCAGGATATAGAGGTAATTGCCCGCAGGCAAGCTTTCCCTGCCAACATTCCATTTATTTTCTGATTTACCCCACCACCAGGCTTCTTTGTTGGAACCCCAGTAATCCAGATTTCCATAATGGTATTTTTCGAACAGTTTATTCCCCGCACGGTCGAAGATGCGCATGATGGCGTTGGGGTATTTTTCGATACAGAAAACCTGGAAAAAGTCGTGTATGCCATCGCCGTTGGGTGAGAATCCGTCCGGGATGAACAATGTACATCCCGTGTCGAAGTCATCATCACCATAGTCGGGAACGCCATCACAATCGGTGTCAGGCAGGACATTGATCCATACCATCGCTTCATCACAAAGGGTTGGAATGCCATCGTCGCAAATCCGGTAAGTGAAACTGTCCACTCCGGTGAACCCTTCATCCGGCATGTAAACCAGCGAACCGTCCTCGCTGAGGGTTACCATGCCGTTCTGAGCATCCACCACAGGAATGATATCCATGCGCAGGTTGTCACCGTCGGGGTCATAATCGTTTTCGAGCAAGTTGGCGTTCAGCGGATAGCACATCACGGTAAACGAATCATTCCGTGCTACCGGCGGATTGTTGACCTGTCCGATATTGATAATAACAAGGGCCGTGTCCTTCTCCGGTCCGCAGGGAACCCCGTTATCGGTTACTGAATACCGGAAGGTATCAATGCCGGCGAATTCAGATTCAGGCGTGTACGTAATTATTCCTGTAAGCGGATCAACTTCCGCCGTACCGTGATCCGGTGCCGAAACAAGTGTAACAGAAGCCGGGTCAACGGGTCCCTGATCATCGCGGTCATTGGAAGTAACATCAATATCCACCGGAATTTCCTGGGGTGTTGTTGCCGTATCGTTCACGGCTACCGGCGGCGTATTGCCCAGCAGTGTAATGACCGCACGGCAGGTATCCCGGTTGCCGCTGGCATCCACAACAACCAGTTCAACAATGTTTTCACCCAGGTCATCACAATCGAATGCATACCGGTCGAGGTAAAGGGTGTCAATGCTGCATTCATCATAGCTTCCATTGTCCACCTGCATGGTTGTCAGGGTGTATGTACCTGTTTCATCCAGCTGTACCGTGGTGTCG
>JAGYMR010000468.1 GCA_018400515.1 Tangfeifania sp. | reverse complement strand
ACACAAACAAACCCCGTGGATTATATCCGTATGGCAAGTGCATTCTCCTTGTTTACCGAAGAAGAATTAACCAGTGGAGACGAAACCGATCTGAAATCGGCTGAGATCAACAGTTGTGTTAACGTTACAGTTCATGAAAACGAAGACGGGAAATTCTGGCCCCGCAGCTGGACACTGGATTTCGGGACAGAAAATTGCGAATGCTACCTTGGAAACACCAAAAGGGGAAAAATCCATGTGATGCTCACCGACTGGTGGCGAAACGAAGGCTCATTCAGGGAGATTACCTTCGAGGACTACTATTTTAACAACAATAAGATAGAAGGGGTAAAAACCATCTTAAACACTGGCTTGAATGAAAGCGGCAACCTTACTTTTACAAAAAACTTAACCGACGGGAAGCTGATTTACCCGAACGAGTCGGAAATGTCCTGGGAATGCGAAAAATACAGTGAATTGATCGAAGGAGGGGATTCCTTTATTTTTGCGGATGATGTCTGGTCAGTTACCGGTTCCGGTTCAGGAATAAACATTGACGGGAACAATTATACCATGACAATAACTTCTCCGTTAATCTATGAAAACGGATGTTATTACGCTGTAAGCGGAACCGTTGAAATTTCGGCCGAAAATGAAGAATTAAAAATAATTGATTACGGAGATGGCGAATGCGATAACCTGGCAACTGTTACGGTGGGTGATGTTACCGAAACGATCGAACTCTGATCACCCATTTCCCATTTGACAGGTACAGATTTAAAATGATTAGCTGGAACGGATTTCAAATCCGTTCCAGTTTCTGTTCCAACGCTACAGAAAAAGAATCTTTTTCAGAAACGAGGCTCGGCAAGTGGGGGTGAGAACGAAGGGATAACATTCATTCTTGAATTTTAAATTAATTTGTCATCAAGAAATTTATAAATTTATATTGGGAAAAATGAGTCCTGATGGATCGGTTAGGGTTCCATCCATTTCAACAGGACAGTTGTGCTTAACCTTAAAAATGAATAATTATTAAAACATGCAAATAGCTCAGGAAGTAAAAATCAGTGATAACGGCTTCGTTTTCAACTCAAAAACCGGCGATTCATTCAATCTCAATCCCACCGGCTTGGAATTAATAAAAATGATCGCAGAAGGAAAAGATTTTGAGGCAATTCAACAATCTTTCCTTCAAAAATATGATATCGATGAATTAAATTTTGAAAAAGACTTTTACGAGTTTTGTGCGCTTCTGAAACATCATGAATTAACAATTCAACCTAATCCGCTCCATTTTGATTAAAAGCAAAACATGGCAAAAAATCGAAT
>JAGYMR010000467.1 GCA_018400515.1 Tangfeifania sp. | reverse complement strand
TCATGCAACCGGATACATTGGGAAAACAGGTCGCGGAACAGCCGAATATTTTGGATTGACCGGGAAAATTGACATCATTACAACCACCTTTGGAAAAGCCATGGGAGGCGGAAATGGAGGTTGCACTTCCGGGCGGAAAGAAATTATTGAGATGCTGAGGCAGCGTTCGCGTCCTTACCTTTTTTCCAATTCGCTTGCACCGGCAACAGTGGGGGCTTCTTTGAAAGTGATAGAAATGCTCACCAAATCGAATGATCTGCCCGCAAAAACAATGGAAAATGCCCGCACATTCCGTTCAAAGATGGAGACAGCGGGGTTTGATCTGGTGGAAGGCAATACAGCCATTGTCCCGGTGATGTTATACGATGAACCACTGGCCCTGGAGTTTGCTGATGAATTGCTCAAAGAAGGGGTGTACGTTACCGGGTTTTGTTATCCGGTTGTTCCCCACCGAAAAGCACGAATCCGCGTTCAGCTTTCGGCAGCACATACACCGGCCCAGATCGACCAGGCGGTTGCGGCATTCATTAAGGTGGGAAAGCGGTTGAAAATCATTTCGTGAACAGCTGTTTATTTCATGTTCCGGATGGCGGACATGGAGGCATCGTGCCTGACTTTCTCCACCTTTTTCAGGAACTGTTTGGGTTTTTCAGCTTCCAGGGAGAGGGTAATACTTCCTCCCCGCTTGCTATCAACTGTAAACCGGCCAATCAATATCCGTTTTTTCCCGTCTTCGGAACGGGCATTATAGGCAGGGGTTATGCCATTGCCGTCAAGTTTTTTCAGTTTCGAAAACTGAACAATAAAAAAGCCCTCCGGCTCCTGTAAAAAATATTCTTTATTTTCCTGGTGATAGCCTGCCTTTAATTTACAGTCGGTTCTTTTTCGTCCCCGTGTGAGTTTACCGCTTTGTTCGGGAAGTGTTACGGATATGTGGTAACGACCCGGAGAGAGGTGGGAGAAGGTTACTTTTCCGTTGTTGCCGGTTTGCTGGTAGGCAATCGGTGCCTCGTTGGTCTGTTCGATGTAAACTTCAGCCCCGGGCACCGGCTGGCCGGCATTCACAATGAAAAAGATCAGATTCAGAAGTCCGAAAAGAAATGTGCGTTTCATCTGTTTATTTTTTTTCACGCAAAGGCGCAAAGACGCAAAGGAGAAATTAAAAATAATCAATTTCCTGTGTGTCAAAGTTCTTTGTCATGGATGTTTCATCTGTTTAAAATTTTTTGCTTGCAGAAAAATCTGCAAAAAATTTAGAATACATTCAGGAACTCGCATAAAACTTTTTTAATCATATTCATGTGTGTAATTTTTGATTAAAAAAGTTCATGCTCGTTTCATCTTATCAAAATTTCTGAAGCGGATTGAAATCTTC
>JAGYMR010000466.1 GCA_018400515.1 Tangfeifania sp. | reverse complement strand
CCATGCAAATTGAAATTTGTAAATCGAAAATCCATAAAGTAACCATTACCGAAGCCAACCTGCAATACGTAGGAAGCATAACCATTGATGAAGATTTGATGGATGCTGCCAATATCATTGAAAATGAAAAGGTGCAGGTTGTTAACATTAACAATGGGGAACGACTGGAAACCTATGTCATAAAGGGAGAACGCGGTTCAGGAACGATCTGCCTGAACGGTCCTGCTGCCCGGAAAGCAGCTGTTGGTGATGTGGTCATTATCATTTCCTATGCCTTAATGGATTTCGAAAAAGCAAAAACCTTTCAGCCGGCCATTATTTTTCCTGATGTGGAAATCAATCAACTTGTATAGCTGCATGCCTGGTTTATGAATCGAAAGTATCTTTTCAGTTTACTTCCTGTTTTTTTGCGAGATACAGGGCCATTGAATTGATTCCCCGGAAAAACTGTTGATTTCTTCATGCATTTATAAAAATTTTATACTTTTGCAACACTTTTTTCGAACCATGGGCTGGAGAGTAAAATATGATGTAGCGTTTAAAGGCCTTAAAGAAGGCCTTCACGAGTTCGAATACGAAATTGGAAACAAGTTCTTTGAGCATTTTGATCAGGATATGGTAAACGTGGGCAACCTGACCGTAAAAATCGACCTGGAAAAAAGAAGTAGCTTTATGAAACTCTATTTCAATATTCAGGGATGGGTAGAACTCACCTGCGACCGTTGCCTCGAAAAATACCGGCAAAAAGTGAAAAACAAAAGTGAATTTTTTGTAAAGTTTGGTGAAAACGATGGGGAAGACGATGACCAGATAATTTGGGTTTTGCCTGAAGAACACCGGATAAACCTTGCTCAGTTAATTTATGAATACACTGTTTTGAGCATTCCTATGAAGCACATTCATCCGGATAAGGAAAACGGGAAAACCGGATGCAATAAAGAAATGATTGAAAGGCTGAATAACTTTTCGCCCGATGCGAAAGAAAAAAACACCGATACAGATCCTCGCTGGGAGGCATTAAGAAAATTAAAAAATAACAATTAAAATTGAAATACCATGGCACATCCTAAGAGCAAAACATCGAAAAAGAGAAGGGATAAAAGACGTACACACTACAAAGCTTCCCTTCCTACTCTTGCCACTTGCTCAAATTGCGGGGCTACAGTGAAATACCACAACGTTTGTCCGGAATGCGGCTATTACAGGGGCAAGCAAGTCATTGAAAAAGAGATTGCAGTTTAAACCAGGTAACTCACCTGGTTTTTTTTTGATCCTTTTTTAAATCAAAAATATATTCAATGGCAAAAATCAGGGCAGCAATAACCGGTGTGGGAGCTTTTCTGCCCGACTACCGTTTAACCAATCACAAGTTGAGTA
>JAGYMR010000465.1 GCA_018400515.1 Tangfeifania sp. | reverse complement strand
TCACGAAAAGCCTTGAGAAAAGGCTTCCCTTAACGCACCCGGTCGTATTCTTTATTGACTGCTTTTTCTCCCCATCGATCGATCACTGCTTTCAGCGCTTCATCGGTTTCGGGAAATCGCCCTTTATCATCGGTTTCGATGATCCATTTGTAAAGGATATCACGGTGCCTGGCCAGTTCCATGGCGTGTTCCCGCCGGGAAGAATGGACCAGGTTGTTCGTTTCGTGGGGGTCTTCCCATAAATCGTAGAATTCCTCTGCCGGCCGTTCTCCTCCCGCAAAACGGGATTGCACATCGTTGAGTTTCCCTTCGCGGTACATCTCCCGGAGCAACTCAAGCGATGGTCTGCCGTCGCGGTACTGTGGCTGAAGATAGGGCCTGTCGGTCATGAAATTCCGGATGTATTTGTACCTGCCGGTGACTACTGCCCGAATCCGGTCGATGGTATAATCGCACCGGTCACGGGCCGCTACCACATAATCCCGTGCAAAACCGGGGGCAAACATATCCTGCCCGTGCATATGGTCCGGAATGCCGATGCCTGCCAGTTGAAGGGTGGTGGCACTGATATCGATGCCACTGACCAGATCCTCCCGGGCCTGTGCCTCCGGAATGCCCGGTCCGGCTATGATAAGGGGGACTTTTATCCCGCCTTCATATAAAAACTGTTTGTGCCTGGGAAGGCGCATTCCATGATCGGAGAAAAAAAAGATTACGGTGTTTTTATACAGCCCGTCTTCTTTCAGCCGGGTGACAATATCCCCCAGTATTTGATCCAGTTTGAGAATGGTATTGTAATGATGGGCAATCTCCTTCCGGTAAACTTCATGATCGGGGTAATAGGGAGGAACACTTACTTTTCCCGGGTCAACCACATCGGGTGGATTGGGATATTTTCCTCCCCGAAGCTGTATCTGTCCAAAAAACGGCTGCCCTTCTTTCCTGCCTGACCAGGCCGTGCCTCCCCTGGCGCCTTTAAATCCATCTCCCCCTTTCCGGTCATAAAGGTCCTCATCGAAAAAAACAAAATTATAATGATCTTTCCCTTCATTAAAAGTATAATACCCCGCTGCTTTAAATATCTCAGGAAGGGTACGGATGCCCAGGTGATTCGGATCCCATACTTCCATGGTATCCCCCCGCCAGACGGAAAATGAGCTGTAATGTTCATGGGCTCCGATCGATGTCTGGTACATGCCGGTGATAATGGCCGAGCGGGTGGGGGAACAAACTCCCGAGGTCATATAGGCCCGGTTAAAACGAACCCCTTCCTCCGTCAATGCATCGATGTGCGGTGTGTGCACCACTTCATCCCCGTAACAGCTCATCCAGGGATTGGTGTCTTCCACATAAACCCATAAAATATTAGGGTGTTCCTTTCCGGCCACGGGC
>JAGYMR010000464.1 GCA_018400515.1 Tangfeifania sp. | reverse complement strand
CTGCCCGGAAAATTCGGATTTTAAATTCCCTTAATCCCTCTTTGGAAGGCAACCATGTACTCCGGGGCATGATCGCATCCAAAGGCTGTATGTTTGTAAAGGCATACGACATTGACACACAATACCTTTATACACAAGACGCGGGATGTTTGGGATTATTGTATTATATCCCCGGACCAGAGTTTTTGCAGGAATATTTTCCAGGGCAGAACCAGCACATCACCCATTTGACGGGGAAAGGGATCGTTGGTAATCAGAATTTGCTGTTTTATGGTGTATTCGTCCGCAAAACGGTGCAATCCTTTGGCATGACGCGGGGTGGCATTTGCGGTTGATTTTACTTCCAGGGCCACTTCGTGATCGCCCAATACAAAATCTATTTCGATTTGTGATGCAGTACGCCAGTAATACAGGGGATATTGAATTCCGGAATAGTGACTGTGGGCAGTCAGTTCCTGAAAGATAAAATGTTCAAACGCATTCCCGAAAGATTCACTTCCTGATTCAATTTTGCCTCTTTTTAACAGGTAATTCACCAAACCCACATCGAAAAAGTAAAATTTAGGTGCACGAATGACCCGCCGTTTTGGTCTTTTTTGAAAAGACGGCAGGAAACGTCCGGTTAATGTATCTTCCAGGATCTGAAAATACTCTTTCACGGTGGGGGCGCTCACTCCGCTCTCCGAAGCAATATTGGTGTAATTCACCATTTCCCCGTTGGAAAATGCCGCCACTTCAAGGAACCGGGCAAAAACGGACACATTCCTGATGCGCGCTTCAGCCATGATCTCATCCCGGAGGTAGTTCCCAATGTAAGCGGAGATCATTTTTTTCGGATTTTCGGCCATGTAATGGCGGGGCAGCAGTCCGTTGTTCAGCGCCCGCAACAGGTCAAAATCAGGAATCTCATCGCTCACCAGGGGAAATAACTCATAACGAAGCGCCCTGCCTCCCAGCAGGTTGGCTTGCGAACGGATGATTTTCCGCGGACTGGAGCCGCTCAGGATGAACCGCACCTGTTTGTTTTCTATCAGCCAGTGCACCTCATCAAGTAAAGCAGGAATTTTTTGAATTTCGTCGATGATCACCGGACCCGAAGGTTGAATGGCCGCGACGATCTCCCGTAACTGGGAGGGATTCTTTTGCAGGCGTTCAAACACATCGGTGAGCAGCAGATCGAACCAAAGGGAATCCGGGTACAGCGCTTTCAGGAGAGTACTTTTACCGGTCTGACGTGCACCCCACAAAAAGCAACTTTCATGACCGGCTTCTGCAAATGTTTGTTTTCGCTTATACATGATATTTTAAAGTGCTGGTTTCAATTATCATGATATTTTAAAGCAAAATTACATAAATTATGTGGAAAAGCAAGATATTCGGATTTTAAATCCCCCTTAATCCC
>JAGYMR010000463.1 GCA_018400515.1 Tangfeifania sp. | reverse complement strand
ATTATGGGAATACCGATAAGGGCCGTTACCGAATTGATGGGCAGGGTGGTTTGCATGCCCGGCAATTGGGAAATAATATCGCTGAACAACATGACAATGCTGCCGGTTAAGATAACTGCAGGCACCAGGATCAGGTGATTCGCTGTTTTGAAGAGGACCCGGCAAATGTGGGGAACGGCAATTCCAATAAAACCAATGGGGCCGCAAAAAGCCGTGATGGTTCCTGCCAGCAGGCTGGTGCTCAGAAAAATGATAACACGGCTGGTTTTAATGGAAACACCCAGCGAACGCGCATAGTTTTCCCCCAGCAGAAATGCGTTGAGGTCTTTGATCTTAAAAAAAGCCAGCAGGATACCTGCTGCAACAGCAGGAGTCAGGACCGTCAACTGCGATTTGGTCACGCTGCCCAGGCTCCCCATGGTCCAGACAATGAATGCTTTAAGCATCGATTCATCGCTGAAATATTGCAGGATATTTACGACGGCGGTAACGGCACTGGTAAATAAAATTCCAAGAATCAGGATCGTCATGATATCATTCACCCTGACTGAAACATAAAGTACGAGCAGCATCACCAGGAAAGAACCCGTCCAGGCCACCAGTGCAAGGGGCCATGCCCCGGTTGTGGAAAAGATACTCCAGGCGAACACCGACGAAAAACCGAGCACAAAAAGGGCCACTCCCAGGCTGGCACCCGCGCTGATACCCAAAACATAAGGGCCTGCCAGCGGGTTTCTGAAAACGGTTTGCATCTGAAGGCCGCTCAGCGAAAGCGCTGCCCCGGTTAGCACTGCGGTAAGCGCTTTGGGAAGACGGAATTCGAGTACAATGGTGCGGTAGGTCTCATCCATAGGCTGTCCGCTTGAGAAAAAGGCCCGGAAAACATCTTTTACAGGGATAATGATCGAACCAAGAAGCAGGTCAGCCGCCAGCAAAACCAGAAATAGCCCTCCCAACAGTGCAAAAAGCCAGGTAACATTCGATTTTCTGTTTTTTTGATCCGACTTCATTTAATCTCCTGATAATAAGTCATTTCTTCCTGGCTCATGGAGGGGTAGAAGACGTGAATCAGGTCCCTTAGGACCAGGTGTGGATGAACGGTTCCGCTCTCCCAGAAATCATTTCCCCCATGAGGCCCCATTCGTTTTATATTGTTATAAATTTTTCCTTCCCGGAAAACCCTGAAGTTTTTGAACCGTTCATCGGCGGCTAAAATTTCTTTTTTGGAGGAGAGATTGCCCATATTAATCCATACATCGGCCTTACTGGCCATTGCCAGGGCATTTTCAAAAGAGATGACATAACTCTCCTGCCCAGTGTTGTCTCCGCCAAGATAATGTCCTCCGGCATCGGCGATAAGATTGGCCATATAGGAATCGCCGCCGGGAATCCACCAGGTATCTTTGTAGGGTGAACCCACCATGACGCCGGGTTTTGGGGAGGCCTTTCCGGCTTTTTCTTTCCAGTGAAGGTA
>JAGYMR010000462.1 GCA_018400515.1 Tangfeifania sp. | reverse complement strand
TGTGGATGCTGCCGGCCCGCAGGAAATTAAACTGACCCGCTACACCCATGGCCTCGGTTGTGCCTGTAAACTCCGGCCCCGCGACCTGGAGCAGGTACTGAAAAAAATGCCGGTGGTGAAAGCGGATGCCAACGTCCTGGTGGGGCATGGCACGGCCGATGATGCAGCCGTATACAGGATCAATGACCGTCAGGCAATTGTCCAGACCCTTGACTTTTTCACTCCCGTGGTGGATGAACCTTACCATTTTGGGGCGATTGCGGCAGCAAATGCCCTCAGCGACATCTATGCCATGGGAGGACGGCCCCTCTTTGCCCTGAATATTGTGGGGTTTCCTGTAAAACGGCTCCCCATTACCGTGTTGGAGGAGATCCTGAAAGGAGCTTCCGATAAAGCCCGGGAAGCCGGCATTGGCATTTTGGGCGGCCACAGCGTGGAGGATACCGAGCCAAAATTCGGATTGGCGGTTACCGGGATGATCGAACCGGGACGGGTGATCAAAAACCAGGGAGCACGTCCCGGCGATCGCCTGATTCTGACCAAGCCCATCGGGACCGGCATTGTTGCCACGGCCATCAAAAAGGGGCTCGCAGGAGAAGAAGTCTCCCGGGAAGCAATTCAGGTTATGGGGCAACTGAATGACAGGGCAGCCTTGATCATGCAACGGTACGAGGTTCACGCCTGTACCGATGTAACCGGATTCGGATTAACAGGACACCTCCGGGAGATGATTCTGGGTACCGCGACCGGCGTGGTGCTGCATTTCGACCAGGTGCCCCTGATCAGGGGAGCTTTGGAGTTTGCCCGGCAGGGGATTTTGCCCGGCGGAACCATTAGCAATCATGAATTTGTTGCAGGTCAAACTCTTTGGGATCCGGCAGTCACCCCAACGGAGCAATACCTGTTGTGCGATGCCCAGACCTCCGGAGGACTGCTGATTGCTGTGCCACCCGAAGATGCCGCGTTTTTGTTAAGCGAGGTGAAGGAGGCCGGTATTCATGCGGCTGAAGTGGGGGTCTTTAACACGGAAAATCCGGAGGTTATCCGGGTAGTCCGCTGATTTTCCAGTTTTGTTCGTCATCGTCCGTGGCAATGCCATCCACCTGATTGCTGTCCGCGGAATTTTAAAGAACAGCTGTGGCATATCCCATCGGCGTTCCTGCCGTGTCCCCCATCACTTTCCCCGTGATGGTATAATCAGGCTCCCCGCTGCTTCCTCCGGGCTGAGCCGTCGAAAAAAAAGAGGCAGAAACAGAAAAAAGGTTATGAGAAAAATCCGGCACATTATATGTTCATGTTGTTTTTGCAAAACTTTTTTTTCATCCTGTTTTCGTTTCTCAACTAGCTTCTGCTAAATAAAGGATGAAAAGGGGGCAAAAGTTCATTCTGGAGCGGAGGATTTGCTTCACCGGCTTTGCTTTAAACCCGTAAAAATTTTTATTTTTATCCTTTGATTGAATCCTTATCAATGAAACGAGCATGA
>JAGYMR010000461.1 GCA_018400515.1 Tangfeifania sp. | reverse complement strand
ATTTTTACGGTATTATTTACATTATTTGTTGTTTTGCTTTATTCTCAGGATATCACATGGAAGGGCAAACCGGTAGATTTTTCCCACGGCAGATTAAAAGTATCGGAGAACCAACGATTTTTGGTTTTTGATGACGGTACCCCGTTCTTTTATCTGGGAGACACTGCGTGGGAACTGTTTCACCGGCTGAACAAGGAAGAAACAGAACACTATCTGGAGAACCGGCGTCAAAAGGGATTTACAGTCATCCAGGCAGTTGTTCTGGCTGAACTCGACGGGTTGAATATTCCCAATGCCGAAGGCGAAAAACCACTGACCGATAACGATCCTGCCAGAATCAATGATGCTTATTTCCGGCATGTTGACCGGGTGGTTAAAAAGGCGGAAGAGAAAGGAATGTTCATCGGGATGCTTCCCACCTGGGGCGATAAATGGAATAAAAAATGGGGTGTGGGGCCTGTCGTTTTTACGCCGGAGAATGCCGCTGTTTTCGGTGAAATTTTAGGGAAAAGGTATAAAAATTCACCCAATATCATCTGGATTTTAGGAGGTGACCGCCATATTGAGGAGGCAGTGCACGGTGAGATCATCCGGGCGATGGCTTCAGGATTGCGCAAGGGAGATGGCGGTGCTCATCTGATCACGTTCCATCCGCAGGGGGGACACGGGTCGGCCGAATATTTTCATGATGAGCCCTGGCTTGATTTCAACATGCGGCAGAACGGGCACAACAGAGACTTCACCGGGGTTTATGAAAATACGCTGAAAGACTATCTTCGCACTCCCGTTAAACCTGTCATGGACGGGGAACCCATATACGAAGATCATCCTATCCGGTTTAATCCCAAGGAGAATGGTCACTCCATTTCAGCCGATGTGAGAAGACCTCTGTACTGGAACCTGTTCAGCGGGGCGTTCGGACATACTTATGGGCACCATTCTATTTGGCAAATGTGGCAGCCGGGCCGTGATCCGGTGAATTTTCCACTGATGCCGTGGTACGAAGCCCTCGACCAGCCGGGGGCTGCCCAGATGCAGTTTGGACGTCGACTGATCGAATCGCGGCCGTTTCTGAACAGGATCCCTGACAATTCCATTATTGTACCGGATGAAATTCCCACTGCTGTGCCTGGTGCCGGTTCATACCGGTATGTGGCAACACGGGCCGGGGACGGTTCTTATGCCATGGTGTATGCCCCTGTGGGCAGGCCCTTTAAGGTGCGTATGGATGTCATCAGCGGCAAAAAGGCAGTGGCCTGGTGGTACAGTCCGCGAAACGGTCAGGTGAAAAAAATCGGAAAGTTCGCAAACACCGGAACCCGCGAATTTACTCCTCCGGGACCGGGCGAAAACCTCGACTGGGTGCTGGTACTGGATGATAAAAACGCCGGATTTAATGAACCCGGAAAATGAATAAAACCCGGAATTCATTTACAGGCTGATGCCTGATCCATTGGTGTGCCGCAGAAAAGCAAAATAAAGGC
>JAGYMR010000460.1 GCA_018400515.1 Tangfeifania sp. | reverse complement strand
GGGTAATGAGATCTATGTGGCGACACATCTTGATTCCCCGGCCATCATGCATGAAATCGGCCGGCTTCGTGAGATCACCTTTCGTGAAGCCGGGGGAGGCACCGGCAAGGAGACCGACATCGACGTATATGACACGGCTGATTATCCCTACCGGCAGCTTATTGTCTGGGACCCGGAAGCCCGGGAGATTCTGGGGGGCTACCGTTACATGGTTTGTTCCGAAGCGCCCAGGGATGAAAACGGGGAAGTTTATATGGCCACCTCCCATTTGTTTCACTTTTCGGATAAATTTGTCAGGGAATATTTGCCTTATACGGTTGAACTGGGACGCTCTTTTGTTCAGCCTGCCTATCAGTCGAGCAAAGCGGGGGCCAAAGCCCTTTTTGCCCTCGATAATCTGTGGGACGGACTGGGGGCATTAACCGTTGATCATTCCGAGATTGAATATTTTTTCGGGAAGGTTACCATGTATTCCCATTTTCATGATGAGGCCCGGAACCTGATCCAGTATTTTTTTAAAAAATATTTCCGCGACAAGGAGAACCTGGTTTATCCGAAAGTTCCGGTCAACTTCCAGATGGATGAGAAGAAGCTTGAGTCGGTTTTTAACGGAAAAGACTACCGGGAGAATTACCGGATTCTGGTGCAACGGGTCCGGGAATTCGGTGAGAATATTCCGCCATTGATCAATGCCTACATGAACCTTTCCCCGTCGATGAAAACGTTTGGAACGGCCATGAATACTGATTTCGGGGAGGTGCTGGAGACCGGCATCATTGTGACCATCAAAGACATTTACCAGGTGAAATATGACCGGCACATCGAAACCTACATCCGAGACAAAGAGGACAGTGACGAATGGGGAGCTCCCTCCTGAACCGGGCCGCCTGAAATTTTTGCGGGAGGAAAAACCGGCCGTTTTCCCCGGATCAGAGCACAGCCGGTTTTATTTCCATCATCAGAAATTTTTTGGGGACGATCTCGTCTTTTTTAACATAGATTTTAACGATCTCCCCGTCGAAAGGCATTCTCACCTGGTTTTCCATCTTCATTGCTTCGAGCAGCAGCAGGGTTTCCCCCTCTTTGACCTTCTGTTTGGGTTTTACAAAAATGTCAATGATAGTGCCCGGAATAAAAGAGTAGATTTGGTTGGGATTGGGGGAGACATATTTTACCCTGTTGGCAAATTTCCAGGTATAGGTGGTTTTGTAAACCGTGCCCTGAACAACTAAGTCCTTGTATTTTTTCTCTTCGCTCATTTCGAAATAGATTTTGATTTTAGAACGGGGGCACGCCATGTTTTTTCCCGGGAAGATGCACGCTTTTGTTTTCCGATACTTTCATCGCATGCAATATTCTGCCACGGGTCTCCTTAGGCTCGATCACCTCATCGATATATCCCTGTGCCGCGGCTACATAAGGGTTGGCGAATTTTTTCTTGTACTCCTGGATTTTTTGCTGGCGGACCTCCTCCGGATTTTCTGCT
>JAGYMR010000046.1 GCA_018400515.1 Tangfeifania sp. | reverse complement strand
GGACGCGGGACTTGGGCCCACCGGTTTGGATGAATTGATGATATGTGAAAAACGGTCGTTCATTCTTTCTGATCCGTTTTCTTTTTCCGTTTCTTCAGGAGGTCCCTGATGAAATCTCCTGCCAGATAACCCACCGCAGCTCCCCAAAGCGTGCTCCAGTACCAGACGGACTGAATGGGGCAGGTGCCACTGTTACAACCGACAAGCTTCCAGTAAAGAAATCCCCCCACGGCACCCGTCATTGTTAAAATGACCGGCAGGGAGTGTTTTTTAAAAAAGTTTTTTAACTGCATCATTTTTCTTTACAGAACAATCCACCCTGCATCTGGTTTGTATTCCCCTCATCGGATCTGTCGATGGTCCATAGAGAAAAATGAAGAGCGCGGCTGAAACGCAGGGGAGGGGCCGATTTTGCCGGGATTTTTAAAAAAACCTGTGCCGCATTAAAAAAATGGGGGATTTGGAGGGGGCGGAGGAATAAAAAACCGATAAAATTGTTTTCTTTGTATACCGGTTTTCAGAAACCTGCCGTTGTAATTTTGAAAAACTGTGGTGCACATTCTTCCCGGGAGCAGAATTGAATGAAGCGGGAATTCCCTGAATGACCGCAGGAGGTTTAAAAATATAAATACGGAAGCTGGTGGACCGCTACCTGTTTAGAATGATTCAATTTTTGTTTGTAACCAAAATAAACCATTATGAAGAGTGAACCTGAAGGAGGTAAAAATTCCTCAGAGGAGCGAATGGTGCTTGTTGCCGAAGATGACGATACCAGTTATGCCCTTTTTCAAGCCTATTTGAAGCGGGAAAATCTGCAACTGATACGTGCGGTCAATGGGGAGGAGACCGTGGAAAAATTCCGCCAAACCCCGGGAATCATTCTTGTGCTGATGGATCTGAAAATGCCTGTGATGGATGGGTATGAAGCCACCCGGAGGATCAAAAAAATGAATAAAGATGTTCCTGTTTTGGCCCAAACTGCTTATGCGCTTTCGGGTGATACACAGAAAGCCCTTGATGCTGGCTGTGATGATTATATTGCTAAACCAATCCGGAAAGACGAATTGCTCAAAAAGGTGAAAGGATTGCTTGGAGAATAAAGGATGCCGGAGTGCAGGCCAAATCCTGAGTATCCAGGTAAAGGGGACGGGTTTCCAGCCGCCCCGGTTTTTTTTATTGCCTCCATCGGCACATGACGAAAATACAGGGGAACAGTGATCCTTTACAGGCTGTTCCGCAAAATGAGCCGGGATGGATTTCTGATCTTCCGGTGTTCACGTTTCAGGATCATGTCCCCCAGCGTCTTTCCCATGGTTGAGAAATCGGTGGAAATGGTTGTTATCCCTCCTGCAACCACCTCTTTCAGTATGGTATCGTTGAAAGAGACAATGCCAAATTTTTTACCCAGCTTGTAGTTGTAATTTTGGGCCAGTTTGATCAACTTCACCAAATCCCGGTCGCAGTTCAGAAACCAGGCTTCGTAAAGCCGGGGTGTTATACTGTCGAGAGACGGAATTACCTGCCAGTCAAAGTTTTGCTCCCGGCAAAACTGGCGGAACCCTTCGATGCGTTCACCGGGTTCTTTTTCCCCCGGATGGACAAAAATGAGTTTCCGGTACTTTCTTAACAAGGGAAGCCCTTCGGTCAGGGCATCGTAAAAATCCAGTTCAAAGTGCTGATAAACCACCGGATAGGTGCTTAATTCGGGCTTTAAACGGTCAAGAATGAACACCTTGCCGGGGGGCAGTTTTGAAAGCAGGAAATGGGTGTTGTTAAATGCTGCCGGCATGATGATATAGGCCGTATAGTGCCCTGTGCTGCTCTGTATTAGGCTTTTGAAAAGTTTAAAATTGAAGTGGTGAAAAAAAACATCCACAATTGCCCGGCCCTTTAAACTATTGATCAGGGAATTGTAAAGATCTTCCTTAAAGGCGTTTAATTCATCAAACAATACAAATACTTTCTCCTTTTGCCGAATTTCAGTGGATGCTATGTAATACCCCTTTCCCGGCTGACTGAAAATGATGCCCTTTTTTTTTAGCTCATTAAAAGCGGCCATAACCGTGTCGCGGCTCAAATTAAACCGGGTTCCTGCCTGGTGCAGGGAGGGGATCTTATCTCCCTTTTTTAGGGTTCCTTTTTCAATGGCCGAACAGATGGAATCAATGATTTGACGGTACTTGGGTTTCGATGAACCCGTGTTGATGTGAATGATGTTTTTCAATGTTCGGTTTCGTTTAATAACAAAAATAAACCAATCGATCTGCTTTTAATATGTTTTAAAACACTACCAGTACCTACCAGTTGAACTTGTTTAATTTTGCATTTTTGCTGACCAGCAGGAAAGGTACAATGCCGTTTACGAAACAGAGTAAGTGGAGCAACCCCTCACGGTCATTGCGTGTGCAGCGAAAACAGTTGGCATCCTGTGAAATGGAATTTTTGCCATACATTTGCAGTACAATTAATATTTTAGGGAAACATTTGTTTGAATCAATGAGCTTTCCTGAGACGGAAAAAATTCGGAAAAAATGAGAAAAATTCAATCAGAGCCCTTTATGACACTCCCGGCGGGCAGGGAAGCAAAGCTATTTACTTTAACCAATGACCGGAAGGTATCGGTCAGGATTACCAATTACGGGGGAATCATAACCAGCATCATCATGCCCGATAAAGCTGGCAACAGGGGCAATATTGTGTGTGGTTTTAATCAGCCGGGGCATTATTTCAGCGAAGCATACGTGGAGAATTATCCCTATTTCGGGGCGCTTATCGGCCGGTTTGGGAACCGGATTGCCCGGGGGCATCTGGAAATTGACGGAAAAACTTATCAACTGGCTGTAAATAACGGTCCCAACCACCTGCACGGGGGAGAAACGGGGTTCGACCGGCGATTGTGGGAGGCACGGCCTTTTGAGAAAAAGGGGGTTGCCGGTGTGGAGCTTTCCTACCTGAGTCCCCACCATGAAGAAAATTATCCGGGGAATTTAAAGGTCCGGTGCATCTATTCACTCAACGACCAAAATGAGCTGAGCATAGAATATTTTGCCGAAACCGATCAGAAAACGGTTGTCAATCTTACGAACCATACCTATTTTAACCTGACAGAAGGCCGGGATACGGTACTGGATCATGAGCTGAAGCTCAACGCACAGGAAATGACCGAAATGGTGGAACAGATCCCCACGGGGAAAATTATTCCGGTGGAGGGCACACCGTTTGATTTCACGGAGTACAAATCATTTGCCCGTGACCTGGAACAATTGCCCACCGGATTCGATGATAATTTTGTTCTGGACAATCCAACCGAAAAACTGGAATATGCCGGTTCCCTTCGTGAAAAGTCCTTTGGGCGCCGTGTGGATGTGTATACCACCCAACCCGGAATGCAGCTCTATACCGGCTATTGGATCCCGGAATTCCGTCTCGAGGGAGAGAAGGTCTTTGGCAGTTACTCGGGGGTTGCCCTGGAAACCCAGCATTTTCCCGATTCGGTGCACCACGGGAATTTTCCTTCAACGTTCCTGTCACCGGGGGAGGTATTCAATGAAAAGACCGTTTATAAATTTGAAACAGAATAAAAATGCCCGCAGGGCATTCCGTTTTTCCGCTTTTTTTATGAAAAAAGATGAGTCTTGTGAATGAATGGCTTTCTCCCCGGCTGCGGACCGGGAGGCGGTTTTTTCCGGGGGGTGTTCTTCGATTGTTCCCATTTTTTTTTACATTTGAACATTGGCCAATAAAATGGAGTTCCGTAATCTTTTACCTAAATTTTTCATGAATGAAGACAATCATTGACCTTTTCGAGACCACTGTTGCCAATTATCCCGACAATGTTTACCTCTGGGAGAAAAAAGCAGGAAAGTACGAAGGCACCACCTACAAAGAAACCCGGGAGAAAGTTTATCAAGTGGCCGCCGGTCTGGTGGCACTCGGATTTGAGAAAGGGGACCGTGCCGGTCTTGTTTCCGAAGGGAGAAACGACTGGATCATCAGTGAGCTGGGAATGATCTATGCCGGAGGGGTCAATGTTCCGCTTTCGGTGAGGCTTCATGAAAACGAACTTATTTTCAGATTGAAGCACAGCGGGAGCAAATACATTTTTGTTTCCGGGGCGCATGCTTCCAAAGTGGAAGCGATCCGCCACCAGCTGCCCGAACTGGAGAAGGTGATCTATATTGACGGGAAAGAGCAGTTAGGGAAAAATGACATCAATTATCAGGAGTTAATAAAAAACGGGGAAGCGTACCTGAAGGACCACGCGGAGAAAATGGAGGCGATTCGTGAGAACATCCGCCCCGATGACCTGGCCAACATCAGTTATACTTCCGGGACCACCGCCGATCCCAAAGGGATCATGCTTTCGCATCTAAATTATGCAGCCAATGTTGTTCAGTCGAATACACTGATGGAACTGCAGCCGGAATGGCGGACACTGGCCATTCTTCCATGGGATCATGCCTTTGCGCATACCGCCTGTCTTTATGCCTTTATGTTCAAAGGAGCCAGCATTGCCTCCGTTGAAACAGGGCGAACAACCCTGGAGACCCTGAAAAACATCCCTAAAAACATTAAAGAGATCCGGCCCACTTTAATGATGAGCGTTCCTGCATTTTCAAAAAAATTCAGACAGAATATTGAGGGACAGATCCGGAAAAAAGGGGCAACGCTTTTCAGGGTATTCCGGTTTGCCCTGAAAGTGTCGTATGCCTACAACCGGCTGGGCTATAACCGGGGCACCGGCTGGCGTTTCGTGCTGAAACCGCTGTTATGGCTGTTTGATAAGATCCTTTTCAAAAAGATCCGGGAAGGTTTCGGGGGTGAACTGAAGTTTTTTATCGGCGGAGGTGCCCTCCTCGACATAGAACTTCAGCGTTTTTTCTTTGCCATCGGGATGCCGGTTTGCCAGGGGTACGGACTTACCGAAGCCGCCCCCGTTATTTCATCCAATGCCCTGCATGCCATTAAGTTCGGCTCCTCAGGAAAACTGGTGAAGTACCTCGACCTGAAAATTCTGGATGAGGATGGAAATGAACTGCCGGCGGGAGAAAAGGGAGAAATTGTTGTTAAAGGCGACAATGTGATGCTGGGCTATTGGAAAAATCAGGCTGCCACTGCCGAAACTATCCGGGACGGGTGGCTTCATACCGGCGATATGGGGTACATGGACAAAGACGGGTACCTCTATGTGCTGGGCCGCTTTAAAAGCCTGCTTATCGGGAATGACGGAGAGAAATTCAGTCCGGAGGGCATCGAAGAAGCCGTTGTGGAGATGTCCGCCTACATCGATCAAATGATGCTTTACAACAATCAGGATCCTTATACCACCGCCATGATCGTTCCCAACATCGCCGCCATCAACGAGGAACTGAAGAACCGCAAAGTAGAACCCGGCAGTGATGCGGGAAACAAGGAATCCATAAAGATTCTCCAGGAAGCGGTCAATAAATTTAAAAAGGGCGGGGAATACGATGATATGTTCCCCGATCGCTGGCTTCCCGCTGCCTTTGTTGTTTTACCCGAAGCTTTTGACCAGGAAAACGGGCTATTAAATACCACCATGAAAATGGTGCGGGGAAAAATTTGTTCCTATTTTGAAAAAGAGTTGAAATTTTTGTACTCCTCCCTGGCACGGAACATTGAAAACGATGTCAATCTTACGGCGATCCGGGAGTGGAACAAAAAGAGGTAATGGCTCCCGGTGTTTTCTCCGGAATGCGGATGTTTATTTCCGGAATCTGAAGATCCGGGAGAGGTCACGGAGGGGTCACTCATCTTCTGCGGGGGAGGCTTCTCCGACATTAAGATCGCTTAGTTCCCTGTCCATCAAAATGAAATAGAGGTTTTGCAGCTGGTGTACATATTTAACCTCGAGCTGGATCCTGTTTTTCCCATGCCGGTTATTGATTGTCAGTAAAATTCAATGGTTGACCCCTGCGATTACGGACTATGATGTTCAATTTATTGAAAAACCCATAAAAAAATGTAAATTGCGGTTTATAATAAACAGAAAAAAAATTTTATGGTTTATCAGGAAACAACACCCTCTGATATCGAACAATTTATCAGGAGGAAGTACAAGTCCATTATTGCGGTAATTGTTCTTTTGATCCTGGGATTCAGTTCCTTTTTCCAAATTGGAGCTGAAGAGGCAGGGGTTGTTACCCGTTTCGGGAAACATGTGCGGACGGTCACGCCCGGGTTAAAAATGAAAATTCCCTTTTTTGAAAAGGTATACAAAGTACCGGTTGAAAGGCAGAAGAAACAGGAATTCGGTTTCCGGACCCAGCAGGCCGGGGTGCGAACGCAGTACAGCCGGACCGGGAGTGCCACGGAAGATGAGGCCATCATGCTCACCGGTGATTTGAATCTTGCCAATGTACAGTGGGTGGTTCAGTACCGGGTCAGTGATCCTTACAATTATCTTTTCAAGGTCCGTGACGCCGACAACACCCTCCGTGACCTGTCAGAAGCTGTTACAAGGCAGATAGTGGGGGATCGGACTGTTAATGAGGTTTTGACTGTAGGGAGGGCTGAAATTGCCAGTGAAGTCAAAGCATTGCTTCAGGAAATGGCCCGGGAATATTCCCTGGGCATTGAGATCGCCCAGGTGGTCCTTCAGGATATCAATCCGCCGGAGGCTGTTAAGCAGGCTTTCAATGCCGTGAACCAGGCCCAGCAGGAAAGGGAAACGCTGATCAATGAAGCTAAGTCAGAATACAACAAGGTGATTCCTCGAGCCAGGGGTGAAGCAGAAGAGACCATTGAGAAAGCCCGGGGGTATGCCACCAAGCGGATTAATAATTCCCAGGGGGAGGTCGCCCGGTTTAACGCCCTTTATGGAGAGTACATCCAGGCTCCTGAAGTAACCAGGCGGAGGCTTTACCTGGAAACGATGCAGCAAGTGCTTCCCAAACTGGGGGACAAGGTGATCACTTCGGAAAACGGAAACAACATGATCCCGCTGCTTAAAAAGGAGATAAATTAAAAATCAAAATTAAAACGCGTAGCGTCATGAGAAAACAAAATAAAATAACACTGATCCTGGTAATCGCTATTGCCGTTGTTATTGTGTTATCACAGACTGTTTTTGTTGTTAATGAAACACAACAGGTGGTAATTACCCAGTTTGGAAGGCCCATCGGTGAAGCCATTACGGAACCCGGCCTGAAAATCAAAACACCGTTTATCCAAAAAGCCAATTATTTTGAAAAGCGGTATATGGAATGGGACGGCGATCCCAATCAGATTCCTACGAAGGAAAAGAAGTTCATTTTTGTGGATTGTTATGCCCGCTGGCATATTACCGACCCCTTGCAGTTTTATAAGCGCCTGACCAATGAACGGGGGGCGCATAGCAGGCTGGACGATATTCTCGACGGGGAAACCCGGGATCAGGTTGCCAGCCACAGCCTGGAGGAGGTTGTGAGGAATACCAACCGGCAGGCGGATACCTCGGGCAGAATAAGTGAGTTGATCGAGGATTCCCTGTCACAAATTCAGGTGGGGAGAAAAAGGATTCAGAACATTATCCAGGAAACGGCCAATAAGGAAACCCAGGACCTGGGCATTGAAATTCTTGATTTCCGGTTCAAACGGATCAATTATGTCCAGGATGTCCGCGAACGGGTTTATGACCGCATGAAAAGTGAACGGATCCGCATTGCCGATAAATTCAGGTCCGAAGGGGAGGGGGAAGCTTCCCGGATCAACGGGGAGAAAGAACGGGAACTGAATCAGATTCAGTCCAAAGCTTACCGCGAAGCAGAAACCATCAAAGGGGAAGCGGATGCTGAGGCCGCGCGGATCTATGCCGGTGCATATGACAGGTCGGCGAGCTCCCGGGAGCTGTACAGCTTTATGAAAAGCATGGAGACCTTTGAGAACACCTTTGATTCAACCACAACCATCATCCTGTCAACCGACAGTGAGCTTTATAAATACCTGCAGCGAATGGAATAGACCGGTTCCTTCCGGCGGAAGGGGTAATGGTCCTCAATATCCCGGGAATAATTAAATGCCTAAATGATCCATGATCGCCTCTCTGAACGCTTCCAGATCGGCATTCGGGGATTCATAGTTGAGAATGATCAGGCTGCAGGCCAGCTCCGAAAGTTTCCAGTCCTGTTTCAGCCCGGAGGCTTCTGACCGGTAGATCCGGAAAAAGTGATTCTGTACCGGTATTCCGGTCAGCCGCATGACAGCGACCGCTTTCCTGACGGAATTTTCAATGTCAAAACCAGATGAAGGGAGGATCCTTTGCAACAATTCACTGGCATAATACCTGTAATTACATTCATTTATTCCCGCGATGAAAGATTCAATCAGCGGGTCGGTATGGTTATATTGGAAATAAGGAGCGAGCATACAAATAATTTTTAATTGTGACTAAAAACCGGATTGTTTCTTATTTCCCTGAGCTTCTTAAAAAGTTCTGTCTCCTCTTTGGAGAGGTTTTGGGGGATCCGCACATGCACTTTTACATAGAGGTCGCCCGCTGTTCCGTGCTGCCCGTAAACGGGCATCCCTTTCCCTTTAAGCCGGAGTTTACTGCCGTTTTGAATCCCTTTGGGGATGGTTACGTTGAGCCTCCCGGCCAGTGTGTTTATGGCGATTTTACCGCCCAGGACCGCGGTATACAGATCCACAGGGGCCTGGTAAATCAGGTCATTTCCCTGCAGTGTATGTTTGCCGTCGGATTGTATGCTGATTTTTACGAAGATGTCCCCCTTCGGACCTCCGCCGGAACCCGGAGCTCCTTTTCCTCTGATTCTGAGCTCCTGCCCGTTATATGCTCCGGATTTGATGCTAATCCGTATTTTTTTACCATCGACGTTTAAGATCCGGGTAGTGCCGTGATAGGCTTCGTAAAGCGATATTTGAATCTCTGTTTTTAAATCCCGGCCCTTAGAGGGTTGTTGCCGGCTGCTGTATTCGCTGCGGGTACCCCCCATGTTCCCGAAAAAGGCATTGAAGAAATCCGAAAAACCACCTCCGGAAGCTGAATTGCCGAAAAGATCATCCATATTGCCTTCGAAATAAAAGGTACTGCCCCCGGGACCACTGCTTCCCCGGGAAAAACCGTAGTCGCCGGCCCCGGCATGTTCATACTGTTTCCAGTTAGCTCCGAGTTGGTCGTATTTCTTCCGTTTTTCCGGGTCGCGTAATACTTCGTAGGCTTCGCCGATCTCCTTAAAACGCTCCTCAGCCTCTTTATCACCGGCTGTTTTGTCCGGGTGATATTTTACTGCCAGTTTCCGGTATGCTTTCTTTATCTCCTCCTGACTGGCATCCTTCGATACGCCCAATATTTTGTAGTAGTCTTTATAGTTCATCTTTTTCCGTTATTTTGTTAGTTGCTGCCAAAAAACGCTGCCCGCGGGTACGCCCCTCCGTCGGCCCTCCGGATTTGCTGAAAAATTTTTCCCTCTTCTCAACATTAATATTTCCAAGCCGTTAAATTTTTCTGCAAATATTGCGCCATCCCCAGATTGGATTGAAAAGATGTCAGATTGTTTCCGGTTTCTCATTTGAATAAAATCAAGTTTAATGTCTGTATATCAATTAAGTATAAATTTATAACCTCATTTCTTCATAGGGCCCATGGAACGCGCATTTATTTTATCTTACTATTCTTTTGTGATTATAAATCATGCTCGTTTCATTTTTTTTCACTATTTCTGTCATCATTTCCTGTTGTTTGCGGTTCAGTTTTTAGATTTCGATGGGGGAGAAAATCCTCCGGGGCTCTGTGAATTTTTACGGATTTTTCGACTGAACGTTATCGGGTATTCGGTTATAACCGCCAAAAAAAATACCAGCCGGCCTGATTTTTCATTTTTCACCAATTCTGTCATTTTTCGAAAAAAGCCATTTTTTTTCTTCAATATTTATTTATTTTTAGCTCTAAAGAATCATGGAGTGATGAAACCCGGATAAATATGATTCATAAAAACCGGAGGAGAATCATAATTTTTTTGGGCGTTATCCGTGAAAAAACGGTAACCGTCCTGATGGGTGCCACACAAGAATGATATAAAAATTAAACCATGCCCTCTAAAACAAAAAAGTCTGGAAGTTTCTTTAACCGGAAAATTGAAATTCAGATCATCCTGTTTCTTCTTCTTGTCGGGGCTGGCTTTTTATTTGCCGGGCACTATTTTTTTACCAATGAAAGGGAAGAAGCCCATGAAAAGGCGGCAAATGAGTTAAAAGCCATCTCGCACCTTAAGATCAGTCAATTGACCCAATGGCACAGGGAAAGGGAATCGGAAGCGCTCTTTTTCAGCTCTTCCCCTTATGACAGGTACATTCTGAATTTAATGAAGGGCGATGACCGCGATTCTTTGTCCTTGCTGAATGCCCTTTCCAGAATGACCGCTGAATTCCGGTATGAAAATATTTTTGTTATTGGAAGGGATGGGGAATTGAAATTTTCTGTAGATCCTGATTTTGAGCTTATTGATGATAAGACGGTGGCGCATGTCAACGAAGTGTTTTCCCGGGGGGAATTAAAGTTCAGCAACCTTTATTACTGTTCCACTCACGGAAAAGTCCACTTTGAGATTTTTGCACCTGTATTTGATGCTGAAAAAAATGTGGCCGCTGCCGTGGTCTTCCGGTTGGATCCCTCCGATTTTCTGTTTCAAATGATCGTCAATTTACCTTTACCCAGTCAAACCGCGGAATCTTATGTGGTTCGCCTGAACAGTAACAGGGACAGCGTACTTTTTTTAAGCGAGGTGAAGAGACGGGAAAATGCTGCTTTAAAGTTTGCCATTCCGTTAACCCGGACAGAAAATGCGGCGGTTAAAGCTGTAACCGGAAAGGTGGGCATAACCGAAGGCGTTGATTACAGCGGAGACAAAGTATTGGCCAACCTGGAAAAAATACCAGGTACGCCCTGGTACATCATTACCAAAATCGATCAAAAAGAACTGTTGGAGGGCGTCCGGCAGAAAGCAGTGCTTTTTTACCTGGTGGTGATCCTTGCTGTACTCTTTCTTATTGCCATCGTCGCCTGGATCTATCACCTGCGTCAAAAGAATATATACCGGGAGCTTCTGCATGAAAAAAGCAAAACCCATCAGGCACAGGAAGAGTTCGGGGTTACGCTTTACAGTATCGGGGATGGCATCATTGTGTCCGATCCGGCGGGAAAGGTTAAAAACATGAATCCGGTTGCCGAAACCATGACTGGATGGAAAGAAAAAGAGGCCAAAGGGAAAAAAATTGAGGAGGTCTTTCACATTGTCAATGAAACGGACCGGTCAGAAATTGAAAATCCGGTTGAAAAAGTCATCCGTGAAAGGAAAATTGTTGGTTTAGCAAATCATACCCTTCTTTTATCTAAAAGCGGTGGAGAGATCCCCATTAGTGACAGCGGGGCTCCCATCAAAGACAAGGACGGAAAACTCCTGGGGGTGATATTGGTTTTTAGCGATCAGTCGGAACAGCGGGTAAGGCACCGGCTTGTGAACATCCGGTTAAAACTTTTCGAATATTCGGTGGGGCATACGCTGAAAGAAACGCTTGTCAAATTGCTGGATGAAATTGAGCATCTGGGGCAAAGTTCCCTTGGGTTTTTGCATTTAATGGAAGATGACCAGGAAACCCTGAAAATTCAGGCCTGGTCGACCCGGACCACCCGGGATTTTTGCCACACCGCACTGGACCGTTTACATAACAATTTGAGTAAAGCCGGCCTTTGGGCCGACTGCGTCCGGAAAAAAAGAGCCGTCATTCAAAATGATTTTTCATCTCTTACCGGTAATGAGGGAATGCCGGAAGGACATCCGGCGATTATCAGGGAGCTGTTGGTGCCTGTTATCCGGGATAACAAGATTCGGGGGGTCCTTGGGATCGGGAATAAACCCACAGACTATACCGAAAAAGACCTGGAAATTGTCAATTACCTGGCTGATTTGACCTGGGAAATCGCGGAGCACAAATTAAATCAGGAAAAGATCCGGGAAAGCGAAGAGAAGATGCTCAGCATCTTCCGGGGGGCGCCCACGGGGATTGGCATTGAAAAAGACCGGATCATCACCGAGGTCAATCCAAGGTTTTGTGAGATGACAGGGTACCCCAAGGAAGAGCTGATCGGCCAGAGCAGCCGGATGTTATACCGTTCTGAAGAAGCGTTTACGGCCGTAGAGCGGGTGTTGCATGACCGCCTGAGGAAAGTTGGAACCGGTTCGACCGAAACCAGGTGGAAGAGAAAAGACGGTGCGGTTATTGACGTATATTTTGCATCTACTCCCATCGATCCAAAGGACCACTCCAAAGGGTTTACCTTTACTGCGATGGACATCACCAACCCCAAACGGGCCGAATCTGAGCTTAAAGAACAGGAACGGCGGCTGAATTCAATGGTGGGAAATCTGCGGGGATTTGTTTACCGTTGTAAGCATGACAGGAACTGGACGATGTTATACCTCAGTGATCAGTGTGAAGCGATAACAGGCTACCCCCCCCAAAGAGCTGGTTCAAAATAACCGCGTTTCCTATAACAGCCTGATTATACCCGAACATCAATCCTACGTTTTGCGCGAATCCACAAAAGCGCTTCAGTCGAGATCTCCATTTGAGTATGAATACCAGATTATCACGGCTCAGAATGAAAAAAAGTGGGTTTGGGAACGGGGCACCGGTGTTTTCAATGCGCAGGGAAAACTGTTGTTTCTGGAGGGATACATTGAAGACATCACCCAAAGAAAAAAAACGGAAATACAACTTATTGAAAGTGAGGAGAAATTCCGGAAACTATTTCAGGACCATTCCGCCGTTAAACTGATCATTGATCCACCTACCGGCGATATTGTCGATGCGAATCCTGCTGCTGCCGAATTTTACGGATGGGGGATTGAGGAGCTGAAAACCATGAATATTGCTCAAATCAATGTTTTGCCCCGGGAGGCTCTTCAAAAGAAAATGGAGGAGGCGAGGAGTGCCAAAAACATACAGTTTGAATTTAAACACCGGATATCCAGCGGAAAGGTTATCGATGTGGAGGTTTTCAGCAGCAAAGTCAGGCTCGGTGGAAAAGAGTACCTGCATTCCATCATTCATGATATTTCGAGCCGCAAAAAATCGGAGCGGGAATTGACAGAAGCAAAAGTGAAGGCCGAAGAGAGCGACCGGTTGAAATCGGCTTTCCTGGCCAATATGAGTCATGAGATCCGGACCCCCATGAACGGCATCCTTGGGTTTATTAATTTGCTCGACACCCCGGACCTGGATGAGGAGAACAAAAAAGAGTACCTGAAACTGGTCAATAAAAGCGGCCTCCGGCTGATGGATACCATCAATGACATTATTGAAATCTCAAAAATTGAATCGGGTGAAACAGAGGTGGTCCTTTCAGTAACCGATGTTAGTGAAATGATGCAGTACTACCTCGACTTTTTCAAACCTCAGGCCGAGGAGAAAGGGATCAGACTGAAACTTGCCGGAAGAATTACCGGCAGCAAGGCGATTATTAAAACAGACCAGAATAAACTAAACAGCATTCTGACCAATTTAGTGAAAAATGCCATCAAATTCACTCAAAAAGGAAGTATCGAAATGGGGAATTTTTTGGAGAACAATTCGCTCGTTTTTTATGTGAAAGATACCGGGAAAGGAATTCCTGCCAATAAGAAGGAGATGATTTTCGAACGTTTCTCCCAGGCTGATATCAGTTTGACAAGGGAACATGAGGGGTCAGGTCTTGGACTGGCCATTTCCAAAGCTTATACCGAATCGCTCGGAGGCAAAATATGGTTCACCTCCCAACCCGCTGCCGGGAGCACCTTCTTTTTTTCAATCCCTTATCAACCCGCCGGTTAACCTGAGAAAGTTATCCCCGTAAAAAATTATGGTATTTTTTTTTATTTGGATCCGGGTTAACCAGGCCTTTCCACGGGTTCTCCGAAAATAAGCCAGGGCAGGTGCCCGCTTGTTTGTTTCGCAGGGATAACGGGAATTGTGGCAGGTTAAGCGGTGCAGGAACGTCTTTTGATCATCGAACCTGTTGAAGGCAGAAAAGCCCCAAAATCTCCGGTGAAAGCTTTTTTTAAAATTGCCCGGGCTGATGTTCCATTGCCATTTGGGCTTTCCTGGCAGGTTTGTTTCATGGAGTTTTTTTTCAAGGGACCCGACCGCCCCGCAAGGCAGGGCCAGCCCCCACGGGAGGGAGGCTGAGGTCAGGATGGTCTGGTTTCACAAAAAAAGAGGGCTCAACCCGCCGGGTCGCTTCTGACGATAATGCCGATTGTGCCGGTGAGCCGACGAATGCCCTCCGGC
>JAGYMR010000459.1 GCA_018400515.1 Tangfeifania sp. | reverse complement strand
ATTGGGCCTGTTTTTCCCTGGCATTGTGCTTTTTTGCGCAAAGGTCGGAAAAAATCAGTAGATTCATCCAATTAAAGGGATTATTGTTATTTTTACCACCCGAAAAATAACATCATTAATCACTAAAACACGAACTTATTATGCAATCACATGAAATAGACTATACAATTATCGGCCATGATGTCCAGTTGGTTGAAGTGGAACTGGATCCGGCCGAAACGGTCATTGCCGAAGCCGGGGCCATGCTTTATATGGATGACGAAATTGAATATACCGCCCGTATGGGGGATGGATCCAATCCACGCGCCGGGTTTTTTGACAAACTGGTCTCAGCAGGATCGAGGCTGATCACCGGCGAGTCCTTGTTTCTTACCCATTTTACCAACCAGGGAATGGGAAAGAAAAAAGTAGCCTTTTCAGCTCCCTATCCGGGGACGATCATCCCCCTGGATCTGGCTCAGCTCGGAGGGCAACTCATCGTTCAGAAAGACGCCTTTCTGTGTGCAGCCCTGGGAACAAAAATATCCATCACGTTCAACAAAAAACTGGGAGCTGGTTTTTTTGGAGGCGAAGGTTTTATTCTTCAGAAACTTGAAGGCGACGGAAAGGCTTTTGTCCATGCCGGAGGAACCGTTATTGAAAAAGAGCTGAACAACGAAATGCTGAAAGTGGATACCGGATGCATTGTCGGTTTTGAACCCTCTATCGATTACAGCATCCAGCAGGCAGGAAACCTGCGGTCGATGATTTTCGGCGGGGAAGGAATTTTTCTGGCTACCCTGCGTGGCACCGGGAAAGTGTGGTTGCAAAGCATGCCGATCCGCAAATTAATAGCCCAGCTATCAACACATGGGCCCAACAAGCGTAAAGAAGCCCGGGGCGGTTTGCTGAACAGCCTCCTGGAAGGATAACCGGGACGCATCGCTTGGGATGTCAATAGCTAATTCTTTATTTTTTTATGACACTCATCAAATCCATATCAGGGATCAGGGGCACCATTGGCGGGCCCCCGGGCGAAGGACTAAGTCCCGTCGATGTTGTTAAATATGCGGCATCCTATGCTACGTGGTGCAGGCAAACCTCCGGGAAGAAGCGGCCCCTGGTGGTCACCGGGCGGGATGCCCGGATATCGGGTAAAATGGTCTCCGCGCTGGTAACCGCGACCCTGAACGGCATGGGCTGCGATGTGGTCAACATCGGGCTGGCTACCACGCCAACCACCGAAATAGCGGTAACAGAAGAAAAAGCCGACGGAGGAATCATCCTGACGGCCAGCCACAACCCCAAACAGTGGAATGCCCTGAAACTCCTCAATGCAAACGGCGAATTTCTGAATGCCGCAGAAGGAGCAGAAATACTGGAAATTGCTGAAACCGGAGATTTTGCATTTGCCGGCGTCGATTGCCTCGGCACAACCCTTGAGAAAGATTATACGGAAATCCATATCCGGAAAGTCCTCGGGTTAAAACTGGTAGACACAGAAGCAATCAAAACGGCCGGGTT
>JAGYMR010000458.1 GCA_018400515.1 Tangfeifania sp. | reverse complement strand
AATTATTATACTGGGAGTCGTTGCCCTGGTTTTTCCACAGTGTAAAAGCACTGATAAAGGGGAGGCCGAAACCTCCGGTGCAGATGCGGCCGCATCAGAGGAAAAGTATTACCGTGATCTCTATTCCGATACCTGGGTAGCCACGGATGCGTTAGGCCGTGACATGCCCTCTTATGAAGAAGTTGGCCCGGTAAAAGATGACCAGCGGCGTGTTGTGGGCATATTTTACATTACCTGGCATACCCAGGACAAGGTCAACATGGAACAGCCCTACAGGGCCGATGTAACCAAAATTCTTAAAAAAGATCCGGCTGCTCGTTTTGATGCTGACCATGAGCTTTGGTATACCAGTTCGTATCATTGGGGAGAACCTGAAATGGGATATTTCCTGAGCCAGGATGAATATGTTATCCGGAAAGATATGTCCATGCTGAGCGATGCAGGGGTGGATGTTTTGGTGATGGATGTGACCAATGCGGTGCGTTACTGGGATGAGTGGGACTTTACTTTCAATATTATGCTTGACATGATGGAAAATGGAAATGAAGTACCAAAATTCTGTTTTTGGGCTTTTAACGGCCCTGTGATTACAGTCGTACAGGATCTGTATGACAAAGTATATAAAGAAGAGAAGTATAAAGATTTGTGGTTTTACTGGGATGATAAACCCCTTTTGCTTTACAATGCAACACCTGATGTCGATGCCAATGCAGGCGATGTGAAACATAAAAATCCCCATTATGATCCGGCCGCTCAAACCGATCCGGACCATCCCCACTATCAGGATCCCGATTATACGCAGGAGTTTTATACCGATTATACACAGGAGGTCAAAGATTTCTTTACCCTTCGTAACATGTGGTGGGGGTATTACGAATGGAACGACGAACGCTATGTGGGGACCGAGGATAACTGGAGCTTTGGTTACAGCCTTGCCAACGAGGAGGTAAAATCAATGGACCCTAAAGATTTGCTGGCTACCCATAATGGTGAACCCGAACAGGCTGCCGTTACAGCAGCCCAGCACCCCGTTACCATGTCGGACGAAAACATGGGGGTTGGAAAATCCTGGTCGCGTGAAAACGGCCAACCTGAACTGAATAAATATGACATGCCGGTGCCAACCTATGTCCCCTGGCTCGGGGAAACCGTTGAAAATCCCACAGCATATGGCATCTATTTTCAGGAACGGTGGGATGAAGCCATTTCTGCTAACCCGGAGTTCCTCTACCTGAACGACTGGAATGAATGGACAGCAGGGAAATACCAGCCCGAGGACGGCGGAACAACTCCCTGGCTGGGGAGGGATAACCCCTTTTATTTCGTTGATCAGTACAATGCGGAATTCAACCGTTGTATCCACCCGATGAAAGAGGGGTATACCGATAATTATTACATGCAGATGGCCCAGAATATTCGCCGCTACAAAGGCATCCGCCCAATACCTGTGCAAACCGGCTACCATGCCATTGAAACGGATGGTGATTTCTCAGACTGGGAAGAGATCCGGAA
>JAGYMR010000457.1 GCA_018400515.1 Tangfeifania sp. | reverse complement strand
CATTAGCACTGCTTACTGCAGGAATGGGAATGATCAACTGCACGCAGCAAAAAGAAAAAGCCCAAAAACCGAATATCCTCTATATCATGAGCGATGATCATGCATACCAGGCCATCAGCGCTTACGGCCACGGGCTCAATGAAACACCCAACATCGACCGGCTGGCCAAAGAAGGTGCTATTTTCACCCGGGCCAATGTTACCAACTCGATTTGCGCTCCCAGCCGTGCTGTGCTGTTAACAGGAAAACACAGTTTTGTGAATGGCAAAGTGGATAACGTACAGCCATTCAACTGGGACCAGGATAACTTCCCAAAACTGATGCAGGCAAACGGATACCAAACAGCCATGATTGGAAAGATCCATCTTGACGGCATCCCGCAGGGATTTGATTTTTCCATGGTGCTTCCCGGCCAGGGACATTATTATAATCCCGACTTCCTTATCGAGGGAGAAAGGGTTCGCAAAGAAGGGTACTGCACTGAAATTATCACCGAAACAACCCTCGACTGGCTGAAAAACAAACGCGATCCCAATAAACCATTCTGTGTGCTTTACCATCAAAAAGCCCCCCATCGTAACTGGAAACCGGCACCGAAATATTTGACATTGTACGACGATGTAACCTTCGAACCTCCTGCTAATTATTTCGATAATTATGAAAACCGCGGTACAGCAGCCAAAGAACAGGAAATGGAAATTGACGGGCACGCCCGCTGGGGGCACGATTTTAAAATGATTGTCGATCCGAATGGCGACAGCACCGGGTTTCATCGTGAGTTGAACCGCTTTAACGAAAAACAACTGGCAGACTGGCTGGCGGCTTACTCTCCCAAGAATGATGACTTTAAAGCAAAATATGAAAACCTCTCTGAAAAAGAGATCGCGCTTTGGAAATACAACCGCTACATCAAAGATTATCTGCGTACGATTAAATCGGTGGACGATGGCGTAGGAGAAGTACTCGATTACCTGGAAGAAGCCGGACTGGCAGAAAAAACCATTGTCGTCTATACCTCCGATCAGGGTTTTTACCTCGGTGAACACGGCTGGTTCGATAAGCGTTTTATGTACGAAGAATCATTTCGCACACCCCTGCTAATGCGCTTTCCAAAAGAAATTAAGCCAGGAACAAAAATCGACAAGCTGGTGCAAAACCTCGATTTTGCCCCTACATTCCTGGATTATGCAGATATCGAAATCCCGGCAGAAATGCAGGGCGAATCATTCCGCAAACTGGTGAGCGGCGAAACCGGTCAGTGGCGCGATGCCGTTTACTATACTTACTATGAATATCCGTCGGTACACATGGTGAAACGCCATTACGGAGTGGCCACCGAAAGATACAAACTCATGCATTTTTACTACGATATCGACGAATGGGAAATGTACGATCTGGAAAACGACCCGATGGAAATGAATAATGTCTACGATAATCCGGATTATGCCGATGTGAGAAGAAGCCTCCACGAAAGGCTGGAAGAACTGCGTGAATACTATGGCGACAGTGATGAAAACAA
>JAGYMR010000456.1 GCA_018400515.1 Tangfeifania sp. | reverse complement strand
GTAATACAACAAAACATCGTTATCGGGTTTCCCTGTCTGCAAAAAGGAGGAAACACGGGCAACATAACTGTTCAGCTTTGAAAAATCCCTCCATATAGGATTAGCGGGGACAAAATGTGCCGGAGCGTAATACAGCCAGCCCGGCCATTTCGCATTTTCAGGAGAGTATGTGGTACTGTGATAGTAAATTTTATTTGAGCCGTTCAGGAATACTTTGTCAATTTCATAATTCTTTGCCGCACCAAGGGAATTCTGAAAATGCCCATACATAAAAGTCGCCGTTTCCTGGGAAATTATTCTTTTTCCCGAGACATGAGCTGCTGAGGGAGCCATCATCCAGAAGACGTCAGGACGGGCAGGACCACCATGCCTCAGATAACCTGCCCCTGTATTTTCAGGCTGGTCGGAGGTCGCCCAGTTATCGAGGGGATGTGACGGACAACCATGAGCCAACTGATTCAGGGTCTGAACACCCCGTTCATGAGCCCATTCCGTCCATGGGATCATATGTTCCTTAATGATGAGATGGGACACCGTTTCCCTGTAATCACTCTTAACCCGTCTAACCTTCTCTTCCGGTGCTTCTCCAAAAAGTGCCGGCAACTCACTCCGTAAATCATATTTCTGCAATTTCTGAAATGCTTCGAACAGACCTTCTGTCCAGTCTGTATATTGTTCGAACGAATCATCGTGAAAAGACCGGATCAAATCATTTATTGCATATCCTGCTTTTGAAAAAGCCGATTCAAACTGATTCATCTGGCGAATAACTGGTTCTTTTGACAGATAATCTATTTGCCAGCCGACACCTCCGGGACAGGCCCGCTCGACGGTCTTTCCTGCCGTCCCCAAAAATAAGGCATATAATTCCCATCTCCCGGCGGGAGCTGTCCATTTAAGCTGGCCATCTCTGCCCACCCTGTCGGTCAATTCAATGATTTTCCCGTCACCGGAATAAGCCATCAGTGAAATCAGGGGGAGCTCTCTTTTATATCTCACATAATACAGGTTTTCCATATGAAGTTGTGGATTCGCTGCGATAGGCTCCCTGGGCTGATCCTTTAAATTAGTGTAAGGCTCCTGAATATGTTTTACCGATTCCTGCAACGTTTGCCCGCCCAGCAGCGTATATTTTTCCAGAATCACGCGTTTAGCTGCATCTTCAACCCGAACCCAAGGACCTCCCATGTTCCAGCCGGATGTTGCACCAAGATCGATGGTCATACCCAACTCGCGGGAGACACTAGCGGTATAAGCCAGCATATCCATCCAGCGTGGTGTCAGAAAATCAATGTATTCATCCTCATACCCCTTGGCGCCATATATCGGAATCAGCTTTGTTCCCCCCAAACCAGCCTTTTCATACTTTTCAAGACAAATTTTTAAATCTTTTTTATTCACAGCATTGCCCATCCACCACCAATAAGTCGCCGGTTTGTTCTCTGATGTCAATTTTGGCCACTCTAAGGCTTCATGGTTTTGCCCCTTTGCTTCTGGTAAAAAATAACTATACGCTCCGATCACAATCATAGTGAAACATGCAATTCT
>JAGYMR010000455.1 GCA_018400515.1 Tangfeifania sp. | reverse complement strand
ACCTGGAACAAATCGAGAATAAACGGTTACCCCAACTTGAAAAACAACGTTTGCGATTTTTATCCGAAGATTTCAATCCAGGAAATAACTGGTGGGGAAGCAAAAAAAGTAACCCGTGAACTACAAACATTTTCAACCTGCCAAACCCACCTCACCGGAACTCGTTTCCATTGTTTTATCCCAGGAATTTTTTTCTGAGTTCCTGGACCTGGTTGGAGTTGATGGGTACCAAGTTTCCCAGGGATGCACCCATTGTCAGGGATTGGGCACTGAACTCAGCCACCTCGAGGCGGTCAAAAGTACCTAATAATTCATCCCCTGTAATAAGCACCGAATCATTATTAATGATAACAGCAGGGGTGTCTTCGGAAACAAGTTCCAAAATGGTTTCCTTTCCGGCAAATTGAGATCCGAAAGGAACACTCGGAACATCCTGCAGAAAGATCCAGCTTTCAGGAATAGTCCGGACATCCAGTTTTTCCCGGGTCACACTGTAAGCCATCAAATAGGAAGGCTGTGTAAGAATAATGGAATTGATCCCGGGGTTTCGTTTATATATCTCCTGATGAAGCCAGGTAGCGCGGCTGGGAAGTTTTCCCGGCTCCCTTTTTCCGTCTCTGATCTGAACCATATCCTCATTTTGAATATCCCACCTTAAAACATTTGTCGGGGTGATCAAAAAATCATTTCCCCGCCAGCGAACAGAAACCGTTCCATAGGAACTGATCATCAACCCCTGATTACAGGCGCGATGAACAATCCGTTTCATATACTCACGGATCGCACGTTCATCGGAGGGATGTTCCACGTGATCCATTTCAGGTAACAACCGCGGAATCTGATTTTCAAAATCCTCGATTTGGCTGTCGGTCAGATAATGGGGTGATCCAATGGTATTGCCGTAAATGATCGTTCTGCCGCAAAATTCAAGGGTTTCAAAACGCTGAAAGGCATCCCGCAGATCAGAACCACCCACCACGGTGCCATGATTTTCCATAATAACCGCATTAAATCCTTTCGTAAACTCTTTGGCAATTGATTCTCCCAGTTCCTCACTCCCAGGCAATTCGTAAGGAGCATATCCAATTCCACCGCAAACATATTTGGCCTGGGGAATAACATTTGTATCGGGTATCTGACGAACCGTACTGAAAGAGACCAGGGCAGGAGGGTGGGCATGCACGATGGCTTTTATATCAGGACGTATCTTATAAATGGCCCGGTGAAACGGATATTCAGAGGAAGGTTTATGACGCCCCTCAATGGTTCCGTCCTTGCGCACCACAACGATGTCGGAAGCCCGGAGCGAACCTTTATCAATGGCCGAAGGGGTCACCCACATATCCCCGCTTTCGTCCATAATGGAAACATTTCCGCCCGAAGTGGTAGTAAGCCCGCTACGGTAAATTTTGTCAATAATCATTGTGATTTGGTCGCGGGGATGCATTAATTCAGTATCTAATTTTTTCATGGTAAATCATTTTCAAAATTTGTAAAGCTAAAATTACAAAAAAATCTGTTGAAAAACCTTTAGGAAATCGCGCTTACTTGAAATT
>JAGYMR010000454.1 GCA_018400515.1 Tangfeifania sp. | reverse complement strand
TGATAAATGCCTGACCGGGCTGATTGTGAAAATAATTTTTGCACTTTTATCATCGTGTTCCGGGACAGGAGCATTCCTGTAAAAACACCGTGCAACAGCCGGCCATTCACAAATGATGTGCGAATGAAGAAATTTTTTCTGATTCTCTTTTCAGCCCTTTCAACAGGCATCCTGGCGCAAAATGTGGAATATACATTCACTTTTGAAGGAATTGGCGACAACCGGGAGTATTTCAGCGGAAAGGCAATGCCGCAAACCATCCTGGGCTCCCGCGGAGCATTTGAAATAGGCTATAAAACAGGAAACCACCGCATCCGGGGCGGCTTAAGCCACCTGCTCGAGTTTGGGAGTGCCATCGACTTCCACCAACCCAACCTTACCCTGTATTACCAGTTCAGGGATGAGCGGAAAACATTCCTCTTCGGCGCCTTCCCGCGCCGCGGAAAAATTGATTTTCCACTGGTGATGTTAACCGACACCCTCTTGTATTACCGTCCCAACATCGAAGGACTGTTCGGGGAAGTCCGCTGGGAATGGGGAAAACAAAACGGCTTTGTCGATTGGGTGAGCCGCCAGACAGCCATCAAACGGGAAAACTTCATGGCCGGATTCTCCGGGGAGCTCTTCCACAAAAACCTTTTCCTCGAAAATTACCTGCTGCTGTTCCATGATGCAGGGCCGGCAGCAGACATTCCAGGCGACCACATCAAAGATTATTTCGGATATGCCCTCCGGGCGGGAATCCGGACCTCCGGAACATCCCGGCTGCAGGCCCATTTGAAAGCAGGTATTCTGAATTCAGGATACCGTGAACGCAGTGTTACCGAAGGTTTCATCCACACCAACAGTTTTTTTGCCGAAATGGCCGGCCGGTATAAAAATTACGGAATCAAATCGGTTTTGAATGCAGGAGGTGGACACCGTTTTGCCTACGGCGACCGTTTTTACAGGGCTACCAACTACTGGCGTACGGATGTGATCTGGCATTTCATAAACCACGAAAAAGTCAGGGGACGCTTTAACCTCTCATTTCACCTCATCGACTGGAAGGACCTGGATCAGCAGCAACAACTGTCCATTATTTATCTCTTCGGAAATTAAATCCTTTCACGGGATGACCGTTCCCAACAGGTCATAATCCAGGGCACCGGTTATTTTTACAGCATAAAATTCCCCTGTCTGCAACGGTATGCCGGAAGTAACGATCACTTCGCCATCCACCTCCGGAGAGTCATATTCCGTCCGTCCGATAAAGGCATCCCCCTCGCGGCGGTCGATCACCACCCGGAGCGTTTTCCCGGCCTTCTGCTTCGCCAGCCCGGCCGAAACCGATCGCTGAATCTCCATGATCTCACCGGCACGGGCCTGCTTAACCTCTTCCGGGACATCGTCCGGATACATGCTGCCTGCATAGGTCCCCTCCTCATGCGAATAGGGAAAAACCCCCAACCGGTCAAACCTGGTTTCCCTGACAAACGTTTTCAGTTCCTCAAAATCAGCCTCCGTTTCGCCGGGAAATCCAACGAGCATGGTGGTCCGGATAACAACTTCCGGAAC
>JAGYMR010000453.1 GCA_018400515.1 Tangfeifania sp. | reverse complement strand
CCGGGGAGAAGCGCTCATGGGCGATCCAGGTTACCTCCAGTTCCGTAAAAATGCCCATGGTTTGATCCTGCATTCCTTTAACTGCGCAGTTGTGCGCCCAGCTCCCGCTCGAAAGCGGCAACCAGTTTTTTCATGGTTTTATCAATCTGTTTCTCTTTGAGGGTCCGGTTCTCATCCCGCAGTATAAAATTCACTGCATACGATTTTTTGTCCCCGGGGATGCCTTCGCCTTCATAAACATCAAAAAGTCCCACATCCCGGAGAATTTTTCGCTCGGTTTTGAATGCCGCCTCTTTTATTTGCCGGAAACTCACCCCTTTATCGATGAGCAGTGCCAGGTCGCGGCGAACTGCCGGAAATTTTGGTAATTCCTCAAACGAGACGTTATGTTCCCTTTTTTGGCGAAGCACCTGTTCCCAGGAAATATCGGCATAAAACACCGGATCTTCGATGCCGAATTTTTTCAGGAAAACGGCTGCCACCATCCCCATTTCCAGAACCGTTTTTTTATTCCGGCGATAGGTCAGCCCCTCGGAAAAGAGTTCGTTGCCGGTGGAGGCGATCTGAAGCTGGTCAGGATTGAATCCGAAACGCTTCAGTAGATTTTCTGTTACAGCCTTCAACTGGAAGAAGGATGCCGGCCTGACCGGTTCATTCCAGCTTTCACCGGTTTTATTTCCGGTCAGGAAGAGTCCCAGGTGCTCTTCTTCCCAATAGTTACCGGCGGGATGATCCTTATGTTTGGCACCTTTGTAAAAATAGCAGTTCCCGAATTCAAAAAGCCGCAGGTTTTTATTCTGCCGGTTGACATTGTAGGCAATGCATTCCAGTCCCCCGAACAGTAAGTTTTGCCGCATTCCGTTCAGGTCTGCACTCAAGGGGTTCAGGAGGGTTACCGTGTGTTCCTCCGGATAATTTTTCAATGCTTCATAATAAGCTGTTCTGGTTAACGAATTGGACCAGATCTCATTAAATCCGAGGGAGGCCAGCATATCGGCAGCCAGATTCCTTACCTGCCACGGATCGGGTTGTTCGGCATATTGCAATGAGGCTTTAACCTGCGTGGGGGTTTCCACATTGTTATAGCCGTAGATGCGCAGGATCTCTTCGATGACATCGGCCTCACGGGTTACATCCACCCGGTAGGGGGGAACAAGCAGGTCAAGTCCCTTGTCATTTTCCGCGGCAATTTGTATTTCAAGGGAGGACAGGATCTTTTTTATGGTGGCTTTTTCCAGCGCTTTGCCAATCAGCCGTGCTGTATTTTCATAGGAGATGCGAACCGGGAAATGGGGAGCCTCGCCGGGGAATACGTCAACAATCTCCGAGGAGATGGAACCTCCGGCAAGTTCTTTCACCAGGAGGGCGGCCCTTTTGAGTGCATATATGACCCCGTTCGGGTCGGTTCCCCGCTCAAAACGAAAGGAGGCATCGGTATTTAATCCGTGCCGGCGTGCCGTCCTGCGGATATAAACCGGATCAAACCAGGCACTTTCCAGGAAAAGGTTTTTGGTCTTGTCTTTCACCCCGGACCGGATCCCGCCAAAGACACCTCCGA
>JAGYMR010000452.1 GCA_018400515.1 Tangfeifania sp. | reverse complement strand
TGGTTTTGGGCAAAGGTTTTTTCGAGTCTTTCAGCCATTCGCATCAGGAAGGTCCGGTTGTCTCCTTTGCAGTAGTAGCGGGGTATGAGGGGAACTTTCATTTTCTTCAGACTGAATTCGAGTTCTTTGAGACCGGTTACGGAGCCTTTGCCGGCGGGATTGATATAGAACAGGATACCGGTACCCATGGTTTCCCCGTGTGCTACGCGTGCCAGTTCAGGGTCGAGCCATGCAAGCAGCGGATTCCGGGGAAAGTCGATAAATGCTGTTGGGAAGTCGAGTTCCCGGGCAACAATGGCAAAGAGCATCGCCATGGAACAGGGGGTGCCCATTTTTGTTTCCAACAGGTGGCTCAGGGAGTTTTCGCGGGGGCTTTCTTTTTTCGGGGAGCAGAGAGAAAAGCCGTGGTGGTTGAACAGCACATGGTTCAGGACGGTGATCTTTTCGAGGGATGTCAGGGAGTGGTTCAGTTCGAGCCAGGCCTCTTTGCGGAGGTGTTCGATCTGCCGCCTGATTTTAGGGGTGGCTGTTCCGGGGTCGGTGGCTCTGTCGAGGATCAGCCATCCCTCGAGCAGGGAAGGCTCTTTTTCGCGGGTCCATGTGCGCAGTTCCCTTTTTAATTCTTTCATGTGGAGGTGGCGGATCAGGTTTTCGATGCGGTACTGGCATATTTCATCGGGGCTGTTTTCCCATTTCTCTTCCAGGGCCGGAATGATGCGGGCGTTCTTTTTAACCAGTTCTTTTTCGATTTCCCGGAAGACCACGGGTTCCGGGTCGTCGAGGAGGCTGATGAGCGCTTTTGTTTTGTTGCGGATCGGCATGGTTTACACTTTTAAGGGGTTATAAACCGGTTCAATGCGGTTTTTATTAATTTTTTCATCAGCGGCCTGTATTTCGGATTGGTTTCGCCGGTCATGCGGTTGGCAATGATGGCACATACGGTGATAGCCTGATGTCCGAGCATCCGGGAAAGACCGTAGATCGCTGAACACTCCATTTCATAGCTGGTAATCCGGTAGTGTTGAAAGCGGAAATTCCGGAGTCGCTCATTCATTGCAGGGAATTTCAGGGGCATCCGTATTTTGCGTCCCTGGGGACCGTAGAATCCGGGAGCGGTGAGGGTGACCCCCCGGATGAAGGGGGGAGCTTCAAATTTCCCGAGCAGCTTTTGGGAAGCGTCCACGACATAGGGAGGAGGCAGTGCGGGATCCCATCCCGGGAGGTCCATGAGCTGTTTTTCAAACTCCAGGTCACACACTTTTTCCCTGCCGGCATAGAAACGTACCAGTCCGTCGAAGCCGACAGCTTTTTCTGAAACCACAAAGGAGTTAAGGGGCAGGTCGGGCTGGATGGCTCCGGAGGTGCCGATCCGCATGATCTCCAGGGGAGTAAACTCCTTTTTGGGTGTGCGGGTGGTGAAGTCCATGTTCGCCAGTGCATCCAGTTCATTCATCACAATGTCGATGTTGTCGGTTCCGATTCCTGAGGAGAGTACCGTCACCCTTGTGTCATGAAAGGTTCCGGTGGCTGCATGGAATTCCCGGTTCCGGACTTTGAATTCAA
>JAGYMR010000451.1 GCA_018400515.1 Tangfeifania sp. | reverse complement strand
AACGGCAGTTTTATGAAACTCCCAACATCGACCGTCTGGCCAGTCAAGGGGTGGCGTTTTCGCAGGCATACTCCTGTCCGCTATGTGCTCCTACACGCTCGAGTTTGCTGACAGGTAAGTATGCTTCCCGGATTGGTTTTCAGACAGCTACGGCGGGGAGTGCCAATACGTTTTATGTTCAGGGGGTTGAACCTCCGGAAGGTTTTCATGAGCAGGACTGCTATTGGGCGGATAACATTTCCAATCCGGAAGCTTTGCGGAACGGACATACACTTATTGCACTTCCCTCGGGACAGCCGCAGGATAATGGCCGGGATGAGATCACCCTTGCGGAAGCGTTGAAAGGGTATCATTCTGCATTTTTAGGCAAATGGCACCTTGGGGGGCATGGCTCGGAAGGTTACCAGCCCCGTGACCAGGGGTTTGAAGAATTAGCTTATTTTGATGCAGGTGGTTCGCCCTATTTTAACTGGCGGGATCGCTGGAACCGGCGGGAAAAAATTTTTCCAAAGATGAGGCAGAAGGAGTTGCTTCAGGGGAAAGCCGGGAAAGATAAGGGAATTGACTTTTTGACTACTGATCTGACTGAACGGGCGCTGGATTATATCGACCGGCAAACTCAAAACGAAAACGAAGAACCCTTTTTTCTTTATTTTTGTGAGTTTGCGGTTCATGGGCCCTGGCAGGCTCCCGAATCAACCATTCAGTATTTCGACAACAAGGATACCAAAGGATGGAAAGGCCAGTCAAATGCTACTTATGCAGCCATGGTCAAACATCTAGATAATTCAGTGGGCCGGATCATGCAAAAACTGGAAGAAACCGGCACCGCTGACAATACCATCCTGATTTTTATGTCGGATAACGGAGGAATTACCGTTGGTGCCGGCAACGGAAGTGAAATAACTACCAATTCGCCGCTTTCGGGACAGAAGGCCAATGTTTATGAAGGAGGAGTGCGGGTTCCTTTGATCATCCGTTATCCCGCGGAGGTGGAAGGTTCGAAATGGTGCGATGTGCCGGTGGATTGCAATGATCTGTTCCCGACACTTCTTGAACTGACGGGGCAGCCTGAACCTACCCATAAGATTGATGGACAAAGTCTTGCAGGCTTGCTGAAAGATACTGAGAATAAAAAGAAAACCTATACACGTGACACCTATTTTTGGCATTATCCGTTGACCGTAATCTACAAAAATCCGGAGGACGGGTTGCCGTTTACCCCTCATTCAGCGGTTCGCAAAGGCGATTTTAAATTGATTTTTGACTGGTATGGCAGGATTAAACTGTTTAACCTGAAGAAAGATATTTCAGAAAAGGAAAACCTTAAAAATCAGCTGCCTGAAAAAACCCGCGAATTATTTGCCTTGCTCATGAATTATCTTGAAAATAATGTGGAAAAGAAATATTGGCCAACAGAAAATCCCGATTATGATCCTTCAGAAGAGGTGCGGGATGTTCCGTATGTTGATCTTTACAGCATTTATAAAAAGGGGGGCGATATTCTTTAAGAGGAAAAGGAATATCAATTTGGATTTTATATGGGAAACATTTATCCGAACCCATTGCCCGGCCATGCCGGAA
>JAGYMR010000450.1 GCA_018400515.1 Tangfeifania sp. | reverse complement strand
ATGCGCGGGATGGATCCTCTGAAAGAGGCGCCGGTCTATTTCTTTCCTGCCGTGGATATTATTCTCGGGAAGAAGGGCATGGTGACCTGGCATACGGGCGCCGGGTTTGGATTAAATACTCCGGCGGATAATTTTGTTTTTAAATCCATTTTGTCCATCGGTTTTTTTTAATCCCTCTTTTTCGGGAAATGGCGCAAAGAGCTGTATGAATTTAAATACCGGAAGGGATTTGTACACTGGAAGGGTTTGGAAGTCCGTTTAAAATAAGCACACCGTTGTGCTGAAATGGACTTGTAAACCGGTTCCATCAGATACTTAAAAGAAAATTTTTTTAATATTTAAGTAAAATTTTTCACAGATGAAACATTTTGTTTGCTGGTTGATGCTGCTGATTATTCCGGGATTTCTTTTGGCCCAGTCAAAGGCCGTTTTAAAAGAGCAGGCCCGGGATCAGGAAAAACCCTATCATTATTTTGAGGATCCCCAGGCATGTGCGGGATGCCACTGGGATAAATTTGAGCGCTGGAATGTTTCGCAACACTCCAAGGGTTTCACAGGCGATTTTTTTCAGAAGCAGTTTTATGAACTCGTGCTGCCCTCAGAGTCCTTTGCTCCTGAAGTGGAAAATGTAAAGGAGAGCTGCATCGGATGCCATGCACCCTCCGCTTTCCTGGCAGGTGAGTTAGTACCTCCCCCTGCCAGGGAACCCGACAATCACTGGAACCGGGGTAAAGGGTATAAGACCCGGGCAGACCGGGGCATTTTCTGCGATTTTTGCCATACGATCGATCATTTCACGAATACCCCTCCCTTCAATCATGATTATGTATCGACCGCTACAGAAGCTGTTGACACCAAGTTTGGTGATCTGGAATTTCCGTGGTCCCCTCACCACGAGACAGCCACATCGGAGATCTTTGAGGACCCGATGATGTGTTCCTCCTGCCACAATGAACTGAATCCCTACGATGTCTGGGTAAAAGCCACTTTTACTGAATACGACGAAAGTGTCTATCCCTTCCGGGGGATCGCCTGCCAGAACTGCCACATGCAAACCATGGGCGGGCAGCCTGCCAAGATGGGACTCATTCGTCCCCACAATTCCGATCACTGGTGGGGCGGTGGTTTTACCGAGTTTGTCGAAGGAGCTGCCCGGGTGCAGATCCACCTGGATGAAACCCAATTTACCCCCGGTCAAAAAATCGATTTTACCGTGGATGTGCAGGCCGTGGCTACCGGCCATAAATTCCCCACAGGATCCACCGAAGAACGGGACGTCTGGCTGCGCCTTTCTCTGGTTGACAAGGACGGGAAGGAGTTGTTGCACATACCCGTTCCCGAAAATCCGGACGACCCTGATGATAAATATTTTATCACCAGCAATGCCCCCGTGGCTTATCCATCGCACAGTGAATTGTCGGAACCCATCGCACGGGATGCCCTTCCCGAAGGCGACCGGCTGTATCACAGTGCCTTTCTCGACAGCGAAGGGAAGTTTACTTTTGCCCAGTGGTTTTGTGTGAAGGAGATCGAGAACCGCCTCGACCCCCTGGAGATCCGGGAAGAACATTATTCGTTTACCGTTCCTCAGAACCTGGGGGAGGAGG
>JAGYMR010000045.1 GCA_018400515.1 Tangfeifania sp. | reverse complement strand
GATCCCGATTCCAAGCATGGCCACCAACACCACTCCAAGGGGGGCAAATCCGGTAAAATTTGTAACCATTTCTGTAATAATCCGGTGCAGTCCTTCAATGGTTAACAAATTGACTGGCTCAATGATTTTTCCGGTTCCCGGGTGTTCAACCGACAGGTTAAACAGACTGGTAATTCCCGAAAGAAGGACCACCAGTAAGGCAAGTAACGCAAAAAGCGTTGCCGGATGCGGAAGGGCATTCCCCACCTTTTCCACGGTGTTGAGTGTCCGCCCTATGAAGTTCTTTTTTCCCATCGCTTAATAATTGTCCCTTTTTTTAATATTTACCTCATTAATAGTATCTGTTTAATGGCATTCAACGGACCTGGCCATATAAACATTTTATCTGTACGTGAAAATTTTGCTCATGCCCGTTTCATTTTTCCAATAAAAAACCGGCAGGACAACCACCCTGTCGGCAAATAATTCCGGTGCAATTTTATTATAAATAATTGTTAACTGCAAATATGGTAAACAATGGAAATTTTCGAATGTTTTTTATTGTTTCAAATTTTTCCCTTTTTTTTCAGTTGAAGCAAACGGCATAAAAATTCCCGGCCGGAGAGGTGCAGGTTCTATAGCCCCCGTTGGCGCAAGGTGCTGCAGCAAAGAAGCATTTTAATTTCCGTTGGAAATATAGAAGGTTTTTTCAGCATTATCCTGAATCAGGATGTAATTCCCATAGGTTTTATCACTCTCATTGATTATCCCATCGTCGTTAACATCCGTCAGTATCGGATCACCAACCAATGTTCCGGGAAGCGTGACAGCGGCATCTATTTCAGATTGCGACTGAAAAATCCCTTTGATCACATAGCCCACCTCAAGACCGTCTTTGAGTTCTTTTTCCAGGATGTTACACTGATCCCCTTTTTCGATATACACATAAGTTAAGGACTTTTTCGTTAGAAACCAACGAATCAGGAAAGATTCAAGGTCTCAATGGGATCATCCGGATAGTGTGCTTCAAAAAAACGTTATTTTTACCGGCTTAGGGAAAGAAGTCATTGCATTTGGTTTTTACATGTTATACCTTTCTTCCTGAAATTATTTTATTCAGTATTTATGAAACGCGCATGTAAAACATTCACAACCAAAGAAATGATTATAATGCATGCACGTTCCATACGATCCCTTTATAGATGAACAATTTTAATCGTACGAAAGAGGTAGCCATTTGGGGGGCCGGCAGGATCGGAAGGAGTTTTTTTGCTGATATGTTCACCAGGGCGGGGTACCAAATAACCTTTGTGGATTCGGATAAAAAGAAATTATCCCTTCTGCGGTCGCAAGGCCAATACGCTATTGAACACTTTCCTGCCGGTAAGGAAAAGGAACGCCGCATTATTTCCGGGTTCGAAACCATCCATTCCGGAGAAAAGAAGGCCCTGGAAAAAATTTTCAGCAAAACCTCCCTCATGGTGGTGGCTGTTTTCCCGAAAGCATTCGACTCCCTTGCCACAATTTTTGCAGATCAGATTAAAAAGCGGGTGGAGAGAAACAATAATGCGCCGCTGGACATCATCAATTGCGCCAATATGGCTCATGCCTCCGGCAAATTCAGGGAGGCGCTGTACAGCAGACTTTCTGCCCCCGAAGTAAAACATGCGGAAAAATTTATCGGTCTTGTTGATGCCCTGATAATGCGCATAGCTGTTGATCCCGGTGAAACAATGAAGGAATATGGTCCACTGGAGGTCATTACAAATGGGTACACGCCATTTCCGGTGGATGTTAATGCATTCAGGGGAGCAATTCCGTACGATGTTCCGGGACTGCTTTTCTCTGAAAAAATGGAAGCGGAGAAAATGCGTAAGACCTACACCTACAACATGGTGCATGCTGTTTTTGCCTATGCCGGTTCGGTGAAAGGATTTCAGAGCGTTGCTGAATGCGTTCAGGACCGGGAGATCATGGACCTGGCCCGGGAGGCACTTCTGGAAGTTTCAACAGGCTTGCAGGCCGAATGCTCCTTCACGCATGATGAAATGGAGGATTGGAACAGGGAGGTCCTTCAGAACCTTACCAACCCGATGCTTCAAGACGCTCTCTCCCGGCTGGGGGCCGACCCTGTCAGGAAGCTGGGCCGGGAGGACCGGCTGGTCGGACCGGCGCTCCTTTGCCGGAAAAACGGCATCTTGCCATTCCATTTAGCAAAAATTACTGCGGTTGCTTTTCTGTATGATGACAAGAAGGATCCGGGCAGCAGGAGAATAAGATCCTTTCTGAAAGATCATAAAATCGAAGAGGCCATAGCACATTTCTGCGGCCTTCATTATGAAAAAGATCTGACAGCGCTGATCCGGCGGCACTATGAAAATGCACGGGACAAAAAAAACACCCTTGAGGATCCCCGGCGGATAGCACTGATGAAAGCGGCCTACCGGCAGGGCTTCCATTATGAAAAAACCTACCGGGGATGTGCCCAGTGCACCCTGGGAGCCCTCTTTGAAATGACAGGGAAACGGGAAGATATGCTTTTCCAGGCCTCCTCTGCCCTCTCCGGAGGTATGGCGCTGTCGGGCGACGGGGCATGCGGAGGATATACCGGAGGAATTCTCTTCCTGGGGACTTTCGCCGGGCGCCGCTGGAAATATAAAGCAGCGGATAAAGAGAACCAGTATAAAGCTTATGAACTTTCCGGGAAGTTGCGGGATAAATTTCTTGAAACCTACGGAAGCGTCATCTGCAGGGACATTCAAAAACAGCTGTTAGGAAAAAGCTTTCAGCTAAGCAACAAAGAGGTGCGGGAGGAGTTTGAAAAAGCCGGGGCCCACCGGGATAAATGCACGTCGGTGGTGGGCATGGCCGCCATGTGGGTCGTGGAAATCTTATGCGAAGAGAATGAAACGAGCATGTTTAAAATGCAAAAAAAGTAAATGATATCTGAATCCGGACTCCATTTTAACTGCCCGTGATAAATGGCATCAATGCCATGGTTTTCAAAGAATAATGCCGTACCTTATTGTTTGAATTTTAAAACTTTTCCGGATGAATCGAATAAAATTTTTCAGCACCCTGTGCCTGGCATTCATGGCATTGTCTTTTGTGGCATGCAAAAAAGATCCCCTATGCATTGTGATGCATGCCCCCCTTTATCCTTCCGGAGGACAAAGCGTCACCTATACGGCCAAAAGAGAATCAGCATTTGGTAATGATCGCTGCCATCTCCGAAGGAAAGATATCGGGGGAACAACCGGTCCTGGAATTGCGCCCCGGGAAAATTGAAAAAGTATACACTTCCGGAAATTTCAGGGTGGCCTGGTTCAACCATGAGGGGAAAATGCTGGGAAGTTACAACCGGCCCGATCCGAACATTGTACGAACTTGGGAAAAACCCGGAATAAAAAAAGTTGAAAAGGGAAAATTTGAAGTCAGGATCCCCGGGGATCCCCGGATTTCAACAGTGACGTTTTCACGTGACGAAAAAGAGATCTTTCGCTGGAATGTGGCTGAACAGGTAAAAAGGCTCACAAACCGGCAGAAGGTTTTGGAAGATTCCTTTTGGAGGCCGCCGCTGGCTATTGCATCAACAAAGCAAAAAAGGGAAATCCCCCCGGATAGAATCAGTATCCCGCAGCCGCAGGCATCAGTGGCATCAGAAGCAGGATCAGCAGGGTTGCCACAACGCAGGTAATCACACCGATAATGATGCCGAATTTAAACCATTCCCAGAAGGAGATATGCTTGCGGTAGCGTTTTTCCATCATTCCCAGGGCCACAATGTTGGCCGTTGAGCCGATCATGGTCATATTCCCGCCAAAACAACCACCAAACAACAAAGCCCACCAAACGGGCGTTGATCCGATCTCATTCACCACCGGGATAAAGGCGGCGACGAAAACAATGTTATCCACAAAAGCCGATCCAAAAGCAGAAATAAACAATACCACGGGAGTTAACACGGATGGATTTTGACCAAAGGTTTGTGTAAAATTATGGGCAATTTGCTCCGTCACCCCTGTTTTCTCCAATGAGCCGGCAACGGCGAACAACATCATAAAAAACATCAGGGTCCACCATTCCACTTCCGACTCGATATAATGCCGGGCCCGTTCATTTTTCCAGATCATCAAAAAACCGGAAATCGCCAGTGGGGTGACAATCAGCAGGGTATTCTTTTCAATTCCCAGTTTTTCCTCAAGGGTATGGTGCAGGGCAATGAGCAAAACGGCAGAGACAAGAATGATCAACCCTTTTTTATAGGGAATTTTTATCAAGGGGCCAAGGCCGGCATGAATCCTTCTTCTTGTTTCCATGCGTTCGGTCAGCAGTTGAATGTCTTTCCGGAACCAGAGGAGGATGACGGCTAAACTTATCACCAAAGAAACAAGCATGATGGGTGCGGCCCAGACAATAAAATCAACAAATGAAAAACCGGCTTTTGTCCCGATCAGAATGCCGATCGGGTTGCCCAGCATGGTGCCGCTGGAGCCTATATTCGTTGAGATCACGGATATGATCAGGAAGGGGGTTGGTTTCACCTTCAGGGTATCACACACCTGAAAAATCAGGGTCAGCATAATAACGATCGATGTAACCTCATCCACAATACTGGCCATCAATGCGGAGACAATAACAATGGTTACAACAAACATCCGGCCGGTCATTTGTTTCAGGCTTATGACCAGTTGAATGATCCAGGAAAAGAGTCCCAGATCCTTCAAAACCCCGACCAGAGTCATCATACCCACCAGAAACAGAATAATATCCAACTCTGCCGAACTGATGAACTGTTCCAGGGAAATGACCTTGCCGCCCAGCAGGATCGCCATTCCGATAAATGCAATGGCCAGGCGGAAGTTCCAGAAAAGCAAAGTAGCAGAGATGATAAGGGTAAAAATGGATATGGCGAGCACCTGCCGTTGTTCCTGAAACCCGGCATTTCCTGCCAGAAAGCCAACCAATAAACTGACCACGATCATGATGGCGCCGCGGATCGCAATTTGGGTATACGATAATTTATTGTTGTTATTATTGTTGGGCATTTTTTATTCCCGTAATACCTTGTTAATAAAGTGTTGCACTGTAATGATCCCAACCAGTTTTTTCTCTTCCAGAACATAAGCATGGTCCGCCGATAACTTGGTCATCTCAATCCCCGCTTTGATGGCAGGGTCGTTCACCTGCACCCGGGCAATATCATGAACCATGATCTCCTCAAGCCAGGTATGACTCTCTTTGTGAAGCAAGTTCCGGAAGGATTCAAAATTCAGGACAGGCCCCATATCGTCCATCCAGAGAATGTACCGCGGAAGGCATACATTCATCAACTCGTGGACCGTAACCTCCCCGATAAGATCCCCGTCTTTATCAATCACCGGAATGCTCAGCCGCCCGGTTTTTATAAAAAGATCAATGGCGTCCTCGAGGTTAAAAACATCCTTGATGACCACAATGGGATCCACCATGATATCGCAGGCCGCAATATGGTGAGGAACAACAATGTGTTTTTGCCCGATAAGGTCCCAGATCACCGCAGAATCCGGATTGCTTAAAATTTGTTCGACAAACTTTTTATCGTCCACCAGTGAACTGATGGCATGGTAGGTCCGGAGATAGAGATCCGACCGTTTCTTGGGCGAAACGATCACAAAAAAAAGACGGATGTTATAGGGTTTGTTTTGAATCTTCACAGGCATTCCCTGTTCGATCACAGCAATGGCCATCCGGAGCCTTTTCGTGGAAAAGATCCTGAAATGCTGTACCAGTCCTGTACTATTAACGGCCACGGGATATAACCCCCCCCGCCGTTTTTTATGTACGCTGATGATGGCCCTGACATTGCCGATGCCATAGGTTAAAGCAAGATTCTTAAGCAAATCTTCGGTGATCTGATCAACCGAGGGTGCCTTTTTATAAGTGACGATGTTTTCAGGTGTAAAAAGAGCGGTCAGATGGTTCTTTTTATGGTTATTTGAAGCCATTTTTTAAGTCGTAATCATATCCTGAAAAAAATGCCTTTTGAAAAGTCTCCAGCCCCTCTGCATTTCATTAAAAACAAGCGGTCAATTTGATCCCTGATTTTTAAATCCCTTTACAATATACCAAGAATTTATAAAGAAAACAAGTTCGTTTTCAAAAGCATTGCTCTGTCCGCGGACCTGTCCGAACAGGGCACGACCTGAAAAAAAATAAGATTACCGGGTTTGCCAGGGGAAATCCCCGAAAGCATTAAAAGGGCAAATCCTGCCCCGGATCATCTTCCGGTTCCGGGGGTATGTCTTCGGGTCTGAATTCCGGCGGGGGCTCCGGAAGGTCCTGTTCCGCGACGGATTTTTCCAGTCTCCAGGCATTCACATTGTGAAACCATTTCCCGTTAAACTCCCTCGATTCAAGATTGAAAGCAACCTCCACCTCATCGCCGGCAGCAAATCCATCGAGCAGGGAGGCCTTATCATTGAAAAGGGTAAAACATATTTTTCGTGGAAATTTATCTTCGGTTTCAACGACAAACTCCTGTTTGTTCCATTCTTTGCCGGCACGGCTGACCCCCGACTGGGGTTTCAGTATCCGGGTGATTTTTCCTTTTACCTGTAGATTGTTCATTCGTTTAAAGTTTTTCACATGCAGTATTGGCGGGGATTTTCAATTGGTGCCAGCCAAATAATGCCACTGCTCCTTTTTCAGGAGCCGTTAAACCTGATTGACAAAAACGAAAATAAAAAAAGAAACCCTCTGCATAAAAAAATGCAAAGGGTTTTTTTATTTTTTTTACAACGGTTGTTAGTTTTCCTCCACGATCTCGAGCAGTTCCACTTCAAAAATTAATGTGGAATTCGGGCCGATATCCTGTCCTGCGCCGCGCTCGCCATAAGCAATATCGGAAGGAAGGTAAATTTTCCACTTGGCTCCGACAGGCATCAGCTGCAGCGCCTCTGTCCAGCCGGGAATAACCTGGTTCACACCAAAAACAGCAGGTTCTCCGCGATCGACAGAGCTGTCGAAGACAGTACCGTCAATAAGGGTTCCATGATAATGTACACGGACACGGTCGGTGGAATCGGGTTTTGGTCCGTCGCCTTCCTGGAGCACTTCGTATTGCAATCCGCTTTCAGTAACTCTAACTCCTTCGCGGTTCTTATTTTCTTCGAGAAAGGCATTTCCTGCTTCGAGGTTTTCCTGCCCCTGGATCTCACCTGCCCGGGAAAAATAAGTCCTAACGATCTGATCGGCCTCTTCAGGGGTTATTGAAGTTTCCTGATCAAGTGCTGCCTGGGTAAATCCCTGCACCATAGCATTGATACTGATATCACTGCCCCCCGGGGCGTTACTGACCTGTTGCTTATTATTGTTACCCACCAGAATCCCGATGGCATAACCTGCCGAATCTGCCGGGGTTTCAAGCTTGACATTTTTCACGCCACCATTTTGCTGGCAACTCATTCCTGCGATAATTCCTACAATCGCGGCAAAATAAATAATTCTTTTTTTCATCATAATGGATTAATATTTAAACGATTTCCAGTAATTCAACATCAAAAACCAGGGTGGCATTGGGGCCGATAACATCCCCTGCTCCCTGCTCGCCATAAGCAAGTTCGGGTGGGACAAAGAGCCGCCATTTCGATCCCACGGGCATCATCTGCAAGGCTTCGGTCCATCCCGGAATAACTGCATTAACCGGGAACAGCGCCGGCTGGCCCCTTTCCACCGAACTATCGAATACGGTTCCATCCACCAGTGCTCCGTGATAGTGGCATTTCACGCGGCTTTCGGCGGTGGGTGCTTCCCCCTCCCCCTGCTCCAGCACTTTAAATTGCAGTCCGCTGGGCAGTTCTTTGACCCCCGGTTCTGTTTTATTCTTTTCTAAAAACTGCAACCCCGCTTCCAGGTTGCTTTTTGATTCATCTTCATTGGTTTGCTGCATGAACTCCTCCAGAATTTCATTGGCTTCCGCAGGCATCATTTTGGGCATTTCCCCACCAAAAGTGTCGTTCAGTGCCAGTAAAAACAGATCGGAATTCAATTTTGTGACGCCCGATTTAATCAGGTTGGAGGCAACACTCATTCCTAGCGCATAACTAAAACGGTCCAGTTTTCCGGTTATCTTTTTCTCGGTCATTCAGAATGTTTTAAACGTTTGCGGATGCGAAGATAAATGATTTTTTTGGCAATCAATGGGTTGATTCCAATTTTATTCCCCGTAGCATCTCTTTTTTCCCGGGAGGCCCCGGGAGCCTTTCCATCTGGAATCCGGCAGCAGCCAGTTGTCTGCGAACCAGTCCTTTGGCGCTGTAAGTGACAAATACGCCTCCGGGAACTGTGTTTCTATAAAGCCGCGAAAAAATCGCAGGCACCCACATTTCAGGTTGTTTGTCAGGCCCAAAGGCATCAAAATAAATGATGTTGCACTTTTCTTCCGGAATCCACTCTGCTTGTCCGGTAATGTCCCGCTTCATTTTCACCAAACAGAAATACTCATTGATCTGATGCATTGTTTCCCAGGGACAGGAATGAATGCGTGAAAACCATTCAGCGGCGGCTTCAGAAACCGTTGCTCCATAATTTAATTTGCCGGTTATTTTGTTCTCCAGGGGATATTTGTCTACTGCAAAATAGGTGGTCGGCCGCTGCAATTCTTCAGCCCGGCAGGCTGTCAGCAGGCAGTTCAGCCCGGAACCCAGCCCCACTTCAAAAACAACCGGGGCAGCAGATTTCTCAAACAAATAGCCATTCCGGATAAACACATGGCCGGATTCGGTCATCGCCCCGTGAAGCGAGTGATACTGTTCATCCATTCCCGGCAAAAAGATCGTTAATGAACCATCGGCGGTTTTTTTTAGTTGGTAGTCTCTCATGAATTATTGCCATTAAACCACAAAAATAAAACTAAAATTATATTTTTACCCCTCAAAAATGGAGCGACCACATGTTGATCAGGTTATACAATGAAAATCCGAATCCCCGTGAAATCCGAAAAGTAGTGGATGTTTTGCGCGACGGGGGGATTATTATCTACCCCACCGATACGGTATACGGCCTGGGATGTGATATTACCAACCCCCGGGCGGTAGAAAAGGTGGCCCGTTTTAAGGGACTGAACATTGAGAAAACCAATTTCTCCTTTATTTGCAGTGATTTCAGTCATTTGTCGGACTACACCCGGCCCATTCCCAATCCGGTATTCAAACTGATCAAAAAAAACCTCCCCGGGCCCTTTACCTTTATTCTGAAGGCCAACAACAATGTGCCAAAATATTTTAAGGGAAAGAAAAAAACCGTGGGGATCCGTATTCCCGATAACAATATCATCCGGCATATCATTTATGAATTGGGAAATCCCATTCTGTCCACTTCCATCCGGGATGAGGATGAGATCATTGAATACACGACCGACCCCGAATTGATCTATGAAAAGTACCAGGACTTTGCCGACATTGTCATCGACGGTGGACACGGGGAGTTAGTCCCTTCAACGATCGTAGACTGCACCGGCGATGAAATAAAAATCACCCGGGAAGGCAAAGGCATTCTTGAATCTTAAGCGACCTTCCGGGATTTATTCCCTCCAGAAAGAGGGGGCAAAAAGGACCAAAACGGTAAACAATTCCAGCCTGCCGAGCAACATCAAAAAAGACAAAAACCATTTTCCTGCGGAAGAAACGTGCGAAAAGTTCTCCACTGGCCCGACATTCCCCAGGCCAGGTCCGATATTTCCCAAAGAAGTGGCCACTGCGCCCATGGATGACTCCATATCCGGCTCCAGCAAGGTAAAAATAACCGTGCTGGTCATGAAAATAACCAGGTAAAACATAAAAAATGCGAGCACATTCTGAATGATTTTAGCTTCAACCGCCCTGTTATTAAATTTCACAGGGATAATGGCATGGGGATGCACCATCCGGCGAAGTTCGTAATAACTGTTTTTTATCAGTAAAACAATCCGCATAATTTTTATTCCTCCTCCCGTGGAGCCCGCGGAGCCACCAAAAAAGAACAATCCGAAAATAAGGATGGTCAGGATGGGTGCCCAGCTCAGGTAATCGGCCGTAACATAGCCAGTTGTTGTAATAATGGAAACTACCTGAAACAGGGCCGTTCTGAAAGACTCCTCCACCTCCAGTTGTGAAGTGATCAGCAATCCTACAAAAATTACAGCGGCAAATCCCACGACAAACAGCAAATAATACCTGAACTCCTCATCTCTGAATAGATGTATAAACTTCCCCTTAATAGCAAAATAGGAAAGGGTAAAGTTGGTGCCGGCAAAGAACATAAAGACAATGATCACATACTGAATAAAAGGGGATGACCAGTGAGCAATGCTGGCCTGCTTGGTAGAAAAACCGCCGGTAGCCATTGTGGTGAAAGAGTGACACACCGCATCAAACAACTCCATGCCGCCCAGCCAAAGCAGAAGCATCTCAGCAACGGTAAACCCCAGGTAGATACCCCATAAAGCTTTGGCTGTCTGCCGGATACGCGGGCTGATCTTGTCGGGTGTCGGCCCGGGAACCTCCGCAATGAACAACTGCATTCCTCCAATGCCAAAAACAGGTAGAACAGCCAGGGATAATACAATGATCCCCATTCCCCCCAGCCACTGGGTAAAACTCCGCCAGAACAAAATTCCGTGGGGGAGTGACTCAATATCCGATAAGACAGAGGACCCGGTGGTTGTAAAACCGGAAATGGTTTCAAAAAAAGCATTCGTAAAACCGGGAATGGCGCCGCTTAAAACGTAAGGGAGGCTCCCGAAAAAAGAAAAAACGATCCATACCGATGATACAATGATGTACCCCTCCTTTCGGCCGATTTCATTACTGGCATCCGAAGTAAAATAAACAATGCATGCCCCCAAAACAATATTGATGCCGGAAGAGATCAGAAATGCATGCTGATCATACTCATCAAAAATAAGGGAAATAACAAACGCCAGGATCATGGCCACCCCTTCGACGAAAAGCAAAAACCCCAATGCCCGAAAAATGATCTTGAAATTCATGGTACCAGCTACCGGTTCTCTATTTAAAAAATTTCTCCAGTTTTTTGATCCCTGACGGAAGGGTGAACACAACCACTTTATCTCCCTCCCGGATTTGTGTATCCCCGTTGGCAATATACCCGTCCTCTCCACGAATAATTCCGCCAATTTTTGCTTCATCAGGGAATCCCAAATCCTTCACCGGTTTTTGGGTGATTTTTGCATCCGCTTTGGCAATAAATTCAAAAACCTCGGCATCGGAAGCCGTAAGGCATTTCACCTTTGAGATGGCAGCATTCAGTGTAAACCGGTAAATATAACTTGCGGCGATCAGTTTTTTATTTATTATACTCCCGATATTCATATTCTCTGCCAATCCCATATAAGCCAGGTTCTCCACTTCAGCCACTGTTCGGCGCACCCCCATGGTTTTAGCCAAATGACATCCCAATATGTTTGTTTCAGAATTCCCGGTGGTTGCCACCACCGCATCGGCTTTTTCCAGCCCTTCATCCTGAAGTAGTTTCAGATTACGGCAATCCCCGTTGATAACAAGGGCATTGGCATACTGCTCCGCAATTCTTTCACATTTTTCGTGGTTCTCCTCCACCACTTTGATGCGGTAGTTTTCTCCCAGCTTTTCAATGGCCTTTTGGGCAATGCGGCTGCCCCCGAGGAATAAAATATTTTTTACTTCAAACGTTTTTTTTGCGGTCAGCTCAAAAACCCGGTTTTGTTCGATCCGGGTGGTAATAAAAAATACAATGTCCTGATCCTTGATAAAATCAGTCCCTTTGGGAATGATGGTTTTGTTATCCCGGTTGATGGCCACCACCAGAATGTGCTCATTTTCCTGTGCAAGTTCTTCAAATGTTTTGTTCAGAATCGGAGCTCCCTCCCGCACTTTGATCCCCAGCAACAACAATTTACCACCCGAAAATTCAATCAACTGACGGGTCCCTGTCTGCTTTACTGAGGCAATGATCTCTTTGGCAGCCAGGCTCTCCGGATAAATCAACTCATTAATTCCCAAATTTTTCAACTTTTCCCGGTACCGTGGCATCAGATATTCCGAATTGTTTATCCGGGCAATGGTCCGCTCCACACCGAGATAAGAGGCCATTGCACAAGCCAGTACATTTCGCTCCTCAAAGGGTGTCACTGCAATAAAAAGATCGGCTTTGGCAAGGCCTGTCTCTTTCAGATCATGAAAGGAGTGAGCTGAACCGGTGATGGTCATAAGATCAACTTCACCACTGATTTTTGAGAGTTTTTCCGGAGAGTCATCCATCAAAACAATGTCGTGATCCTCGTTACTGAGCAACCCGGCCAGATGGGTTCCCACTTCTCCTGCACCAGCAATAACAACTTTCATTTTAAACCACCTTTACAAAATTGCTCACAAAATAAAAGAATACTAAATGATATTCCAGCCAGGAAGACAATTTTTCCATGTTAAAATTCATTCTTTTAATATTAGCGGTCGTATAAAGTTACCATTTTTCCCTGTAAGCACCTTCCCGGGGAAGGGAATAAACAGAAATTCCCGGGGGTGTTTTTTCCCGGTTGAGCCGCCGGGTGGTAATAAACAGAGGGGAGTCTGTCTTTTGAGGTAAAATATCCCCGCCACCGACAGGACCGATGATCAGGTCCGGACAAACCGCCTCCGGGAATTTTTCCGATGCCTTTCCAAACTTCAGAATCCGCCCTTCGAAAAACAGGAAGCTGCCCCTTAACAACAATGGTCCGTTCTCCACCGTGTCATCCTTTGTGAAAAAGAGCGGGGATGCTAACCGGTAGTTGCGGACAGTGGCACCGGCCATTTTTTTCGGAAATCCGTCTGCCGGAATCTCGTTTTCGGAAACAATGTAGTTGGACCGTCCGGATATCAAATGGACAATCGCATTTCCCGGATAATTGTAAACAATGATCTCGTTCCGGAACAGACCAGCGATCTTCGTCACCAACGCATTGGTAAAAAGAAGCAGTACAAAAGCCAGGGCCCATTTAAAAAAAAGCGGCCGGCGCGACTCTAAAAAAACCAATACAAAGAAAAACCCTCCGACAGCAAAAAAAATCCCTGCAGGAAGAAAATTTACTTCAATCAGGGAGAAAGGAAGCTTCTCCAGAAATTGGAGCAGGTCAAAAATGCCCCCAAGAAGGTAATGAATGGCTTTCGAAAGGATTCCCGGCAGCAAAGGGAGGGTGTGAACAGCCAGGAGAACAAATCCTGCGGGGACCAGCAGGGTCACGGCAGGAATGACAAACAGGTTGGAGATCCAGAAAAAGACCGGAAACTGATGGAAATAACCGGCTGTCAGCGGGAATGTTGCCACCTGGGCTGCCACCGATACCGTTAACAATGTCCAGAAATACCGAAAAACCTTCCACTTAAAAGAAACGAGCTTTTCCAGCCGGGGCTGAAGATAAACAATGCCCGAAACGGCCGCAAAAGAGAGCTGAAAACCTGCCTGATACAAAATAGGGGGATTGAACAGCATCATAAAGAATGCCGCAGCCGCCAGGGAGTTATATACATTGACCTGCCGCCCTGCCCCCTTTCCGGCCAGAAGAAAAGAAAACATGGTTGCAGCGCGGGTGACCGAGGGCGAAAGCCCTGTCAGAAAAGCATAAAACCACAGAAAAAACAGAACCGCCCCAACAAAAAGAATCTTCCCTGCTTTTTTGTTCCTGAGAAAAGCCAGCAGGCAATTCAGAATAAAGTAAATAATCCCGACATGAAGGCCGGAGACAGCCAAAACATGCATTGCTCCGGCATTCGCAAAAACATTTTTTGTGCGGGGGTCAAGCCCCTGTTTATACCCCAGCGTAAGTGCCGACAAAATTTGAAGTTGCTTTTCCCCCAGGTGTTGCTCCTGATAGATATCAAGCAATTCCAGGCGAATGCGCCGGGCTGCGACCGTTAAGGAAAAAGGAGCCGGATACTCCGCCCGGATCCAGTGCTTTTCCGCCAGATAGACACTCCTGAAAATCTTCTTTCTGGAAAGAAAATTTTTGTAATCAAACTCAAACGGATTCCCCCGGTTGGTAATTTCCCGGGGCGAACGGTCGAAAATTATCTGGTCACCGGGTTTCAGACTGCCAGCCCGTTCCCCTTTTTCAAACCAGCACATAACGTTTTCACTGACGGAGGAAACGGCACCGTTTTTGAAATTCGCATGGTTTTTCAAAACGGCCTGGAAAGCATTTGCCTTTTCCCTGGGAACTTCCATTACGGTGGCAACAAACTTACCGCCCTCATAAAACACAGGTCTATGATCCGAAACCCGGGCAGCCAGCATTCCCGAAACCACCAAAAACAAATGGATCCATACCCCGGGGAAAAAGGTTGTTGCGAAATTTTGCCGGAATCCGGTACCGATCATCCCTACCAAAAAAAGCAGGGCGAAAAAAGCAAGCGGAAGATACCCGGGACGCATCAGGGGATATATAACTATTCCGGCAGCAAATGCAAATGAAATCCGCAGAAAGGGGGTTTTTTGAAGCATTCTTTTCACGATTTTCCGTCGTTTGTGTTCAGGTTATTCCTTTCAACGAAAAATCAGCGGAGAAGGTTACAATTAACCCGCCGGTACTTTAATTCGGTAAGGGGGGGTAATTTTTCCGGTAGCAATGGCCCGGAGTTTACTTTTCAATAACCTTTTTCTCAAAGGAACAATATGATCAATAAAGAGAACACCCTCCAGATGATCATACTCATGCTGGATGATCCTTCCGGCAAAACCGCTGAATGCTTCTTCGTGACGATCAAAATTTTCGTCCAA
>JAGYMR010000449.1 GCA_018400515.1 Tangfeifania sp. | reverse complement strand
GGTATCGATCAGCAGATTTTTTTGTCCCAGTTGTACGATGGCTTCCCCGATGGAGGCATCTCCGTGGGGATGGTACTGCATGGTTTGTCCAATGATGTTGGCCACTTTGGTGTAGCGCCCGTCGTCCATCTCACGCATGGCATGCATGATCCTCCGCTGAACCGGTTTTAGTCCGTCGTTTACATACGGCACGGCCCGTTCAAGGATCACATAGGAGGCATAATCCATGAACCAGTCACGGTACATCCCCGGCAAATAGGTAATCTCTTCGCGGATACCGTCCGGGGTTTGCTCCTGAAAATCGTTTTTATCAAAGTTGTCTTCTGCCATTAAGCTACCTCGTCTTTTTCAACATACAAATTATCAATGATAAAATCTTGCCGCTCAGGAGTGTTTTTCCCCATGTAAAAATCGAGCATCTGTTTCACCGATTCATGTTTCCGCATCAGTACCGGGTCGAGGCGGATGTCTTTTCCGATGAAGTTTTTAAATTCATCGGGAGAAATCTCCCCCAATCCCTTGAAGCGGGTGATTTCGGCTTTTCCCTTTAGTTTTTTTACTGCTGCCCTTCTTTCTTCCTCCGAATAACAGTAATAGGTTTTTTGACGGTTCCTTACCCTGAAAAGTGGCGTCTGAAGGATAAAAACATGCCCCTTCCGGATCAGGTCGGGAAAAAACTGCAGGAAAAAAGTGATCAGCAGCAGGCGAATGTGCATCCCGTCCACATCGGCATCGGTGGCGATAATAATTTGGTTGTAGCGGAGATCTTCCAGGCTCTCTTCGATATTGAGCGCTGCCTGTAACAGGTTGAACTCTTCGTTTTCGTAAACCACTTTTTTGGTAAGCCCGTAAGTGTTGAGTGGTTTTCCCCTCAGGCTGAACACTGCCTGCGTATTTACATTCCGCGACTTGGTAATGGATCCGCTGGCCGAATCCCCCTCGGTGATGAAGATGCTTGACTCTTCTGCTTTCGGGTCTTTGCTGTTAAAATGGATGCGGCAGTCGCGTAGTTTTTTGTTGTGCAGGCTTACCTTTTTTGCCCGTTGTTTGGCCAGTTTCTTAATCCCGGAAATGGCCTTCCGTTCACGTTCCGATTCAACAATTCTTTTAAGGAGTACCTCTGCCGTATCGGGATTTTTATGCAGGTAATTGTCGAGCTCTTTTTGAAGGAAATTTCCAACATGCGCACGTACTGAAGGTCCGTCGGGTTCGATCTCCTTCGATCCCAGTTTTGTTTTTGTTTGTGATTCAAACACGGGTTCTTCCACCTTGATGCTTACAGCGGCCAGAATGGAGGCCCTGATGTCAGATGGGTCGAAATCCTTTTTAAAGAATTCCCGGATGGTTTTGACGTACACTTCACGGAAGGCCTGAAGGTGGGTTCCGCCTTGTGTGGTATGCTGTCCGTTAACAAAAGAGTAGTAATTTTCGCCGTAGCGGTTGCCATGAGTGATCGCAATCTCTATGTCTTCTCCTTTCAGATGAATTACCGGATAGAGGGGCGTCTCGTCGATGTTATCCTCCAGCAGATCCCGCAGCCCGTTCCTGGAAGAGAACCGTTCCCCGTTAAATTCCAAGGTGAGCCCGGAATTGAGGTAGGTGTAATTTTTG
>JAGYMR010000448.1 GCA_018400515.1 Tangfeifania sp. | reverse complement strand
GGCTGAACGCAAAAATGTATCTCCGGGAACAGTTCTCTAACCAGGAATGTTCCCTTTTCTCTTATGTTTCCCACAGATTCCTCTCCCAAAGGAAAAAACCGGAATGTCAATTTCACGTATAGTTGTTTATGAAGCATCTCCGACCAGATTTTGGGATTTCACCGCAAGAATGCTGAGTTTATATAAAAGCCTGGAAGCCACATTGGCATCCCATTCTTTATTTCCTGTTTCGCACACATCAAAGCCAATAATCTTCCGCCCGCTTTCCACCACCTTCTTCAAAAGATACAGGGTTTCCTGAAAAAGAAGCCCGCCCGGAACGGGAGTACCTGTTTGCGGGCAAAGTGAGGGGTCAAGGCCATCTACATCGATACTGACGTAAACATCGGCCGGAAGCTTTGAGATGATCATTGCGCATTGGTCATTCCATGTCATTCCCTGGAAACGGTTTTCTTTGAGGTGCTGGTCCGGAAAAAAAGAAACCCTTTCTCCCGAAGTTTCCGCCCTGGCGACTTCCTCCTCACAAAAATCGCGGATGGCCACCGGAACCAGTCTGGATATCGATGAATGCTTCAAAGCATTAAAAAAAACGGAGGCATGAGAATAAGTAAACCCCTGATAGCTTTCACGTAAATCAAAGTGAGCATCGATTTGCAGTACACCGAAATCGCTGTACTTTTCACCAAGTGCTTTCAAATAACCCAGTGGCACACTGTGATCGCCCCCTACAATTCCCACGACCTTTCCGGCATCCAGTCTTTTCTTCGACATCATATAAACCCAGTCATTCATTTGCCGGCACGCCTTATTGATTTCCTCCACTTCACGGGCCATGACAGGATTCCGGAAAAGAGATCCCCCATTTTCCAGAAAATCAATAACCCTGGCCGCTTTCACGCGCCATTGCTTTGATTTTGCCCATAATCGTTCATCAGGGGGTTGCATGAAAATCCCCACTTTCCAGGCGTCTTTCACCTCCGGATCAAATAAATCGAGTTGAACCGAGGCATCAAGAATGGCTTGCGGTCCACCGGCTGTTCCGGCATGTGAGGAGGCCGTAACATCCCAGGGCACCGGGATAAAAATCACCCGGGCATTCTCCGGAGTAAAAGGCAGGCCGATAAAATTTCCGTTTTTTAAACCTACTCCGCCGGGATCAAAATCTTTATTTTGCGCTGGGCTGTTCATCAAAAAATGTTTAATTTGCTCATCTAAAAAACAACAGCGCGTCGAAAATACCATCATTCATTCAAATTCAAAACAGATTGAACAAAAAAATAAAAAAAAACAACAATGAGTAAAGTTCTTATTATAGGTGCCGGAGGGGTTGGCCGGGTTGTTGCAGCCAAATGTGCCGCCAATCCGGAAGTATTTTCAGAAATAATGCTGGCGAGCCGGACCAAATCGAAATGCGAAACCATAGCCCGGGAAGTGGGGCAGGGAAAAATTCATACTGCCGGAGTCAATGCCGACAATGTGCCAGAGCTGGTAGCACTCATAAAGGAATTTCAGCCCCGTCTGGTCATCAATGTGGCGCTGCCCTACCAGGATTTATCCATCATGGAAGCCTGCCTCGAAACGGGTGTTCATTACCTTGACACAGCCAACTATGAACCCCGGGAAG
>JAGYMR010000447.1 GCA_018400515.1 Tangfeifania sp. | reverse complement strand
GGCTCTTCCGTGCCCGATTCATTGAGCGGATCAAAAACCGCGATGATCTTGATTCTGCCATTGAGAATGCTTTCGCTCATGCGTCCAAAGTTATTGTGGAGGAATATTTTCCCGGCAGGGAATTCCGGTTTCTTGTCATCGATTATGCGTTACGCGCCATTGCCCGCCGCGAACCCGCAAATGTTACCGGCGATGGAAAACAGACGGTCAACCAACTCATTGAACAAAAAAACGAAGGAAGGGGAACCGACTACCGGCATCCGTTGTTAAAGATTCGGGTAGATGAAGAAGTGCAGAGGCATTTGAAAGCGTATTCGCTGATGTTGGAAAGTGTTTTAAAAGAAGGAGAAAAAGTGTACTTGCGCAAAAACTCCAATTTAAGTACAGGGGGAGACAGCATCGACGAAACAGAGAACATGCCTGAATTTTATAAAGATGTTGCCATAGAAGCCGCTCGATCGGCAGGGCTGAAAATTGCCGGAGTTGATATCATTATCAGGGATACGGCAGCAGTTCCGTCGCCCGAAAATTACATTGTGGTGGAACTCAATGCTCCGGCTATGCTTTCGATGCACGATTATCCGTACATTGGAAAAAACCGCCATGTGGAAAAATATGTGCTTGACAGTATTTTAGGATCAAAATGAAGGCGTTTTTGAATGCATTAAACCTGTTTTTTGAATGACAGAAACCGTAAAAAAGACAGAAATACAACACAAAGGGCAACTTGTCGAATATTTTGAGCAAGGGTGCAAACCTCCGGAGAACTGGGGAATTGGCACTGAGCATGAAAAATTTTTGTTTCAAAGAAGTCAGTTAAAACGCCTGGATTACCATTCAAAGTGTGGCATTCGCTCCATCCTGAGCGCTTTGCAGGACAATGGCTGGCAATCCCTTTTGGAGAAAGGGAATATCATCGGCCTTAAGAAAGAAGGGGCTTCCATAACCCTTGAACCCGGGGGCCAGCTTGAACTCTCCGGGGCAAATTTCACCACTGTTCAGGAAACTTATGAGGAGACAAAAAGGCATTTTGAAGAGTTAAACCGGATTTGCCGGAAATATGATTTTTTCAGTCTTCCCATGGGGGTTGATCCCATCTCCTCCCGGGAAAATTTGTCATGGATGCCCAAGGAGCGGTACCGGTGGATGAGGCAGCATATGCCCCGGAAAGGCAAGCTCGGTCTGGAGATGATGACTAACACAGCCTCCATTCAGGTGAACCTGGACTTTTCCAGCGAAAAGGATATGGTAAAGAAATTGCGCGTTTCTCAGGCTTTGCAGCCCATTATTACTGCTGTTTTTGCAAATTCCCCTTTTTCCGGGGGAAAGCCCTGCGGATTTTTAAGTTACCGTGCGCACATCTGGGATCACACCGATCCCGACCGGTGTGGTTTTCTCCCTTTTATATTTGATGAAGGATTTGGTTTTGAGCGGTGGGTGGACTATCTGCTGGATGTTCCCATGTATTTTATTGATCACCAGGGGGATTTTTTTCCCGCCCATGGAATGAGCTTCAGGCAGTTTCTCAACGGAAAGGATACCCCGGTTCCCACCATGGGGGATTGGGAAACCCATGTTTCCACTGTCTTTCCGGATGTGCGGCTCAAGCAGTTCATTGAAATGC
>JAGYMR010000446.1 GCA_018400515.1 Tangfeifania sp. | reverse complement strand
GCAAACTGGGAAGCAAAGCGGTACTGGCCATGCAAGGGCGGTTCCATTATTACGAAGGGTATTCCATGAAAGAAGTCACCTTTCCCGTAAGGGTCATGAAATATGTTGGAGTTTCGCGGCTTTTCGTTTCCAATGCATCGGGAGGATTGCATCCCGAATGGCATGTGGGCGATATCGTACTGCTCAACGACCACATCAATTTCTTTCCCGAGCATCCCCTCCATGGGAAAAATGAGGATGAACTGGGTCCTCGTTTCCCTGATATGAGCAAAGTTTATGATGAACGCCTGCGAAATAGGGCCAAACTCATCGCCCTCGAGAATAACATCAACATGAAAGAAGGGGTATATGTAGGTGTTCAGGGCCCTACCTTCGAAACCCCGGCCGAATACAAAATGTTTCGCATTCTGGGTGGAGATATCGTGGGCATGTCAACTGTTCCCGAAGTGATTGCCGCACGGCAAATGGGCCTGAAAGTTTTTGGAATTTCCATCATTACCGACAGCGGTGTCCCGGGAGAAATCGTGGAAATATCCCATGAGGAAGTCCAGAAAGTGGCCATGAAAGCCGAGCCCAACATGACCCTCATCATGAAAAACTTAATTGAAAGCGTTTAGCCTTACGAACCTAAAAAAATAGAACATGCGCATTATCCAGCAAAATATCAGAAGAACAGAGCTCCGGAAAACCGGAACACGCTTATTCCCCGGAAAAACAAAATGGCTTTTGGGGATCGGAATCCTTTTTCTTATTACCGCTTGCTCTAACCAAAAAAAATATAATGTGGAACTCGTATTGGATACCCGGTCAGCTTTAGGAGAAGGCGCTATCTGGAATCACAAAAAAGAAGAATTGATTTGGGTCAACATCACGGATGAAATCATCAATTTTTACACCCCTACCCTAAACAACAACAAAGAAATGTTTACAGGTCAGATGATTGGAACGGCCGTGCCTGCTGAATCAGGGCAGATAATTGTTGCGCTTCAAAACGGTTTTTACCAGTACAACCCCGATACGGGAAGCAAAAAACGCATTGCCCATCCCGAGGAGGAAATTCCGGATAACCGTTTCAATGATGGCAAGTGCGATCCGGCAGGCCGTCTGTGGGCCGGCACCATGAGTACCAAAGGAGAACAAAACGCCGGTGCACTTTACCGCCTCGATCACGACGGCTCGGTACACCAAATGATCGATGATGTGAGTATCTCCAATGGGATTGTCTGGTCCCCGGATGCCACAAAGATGTATTACATCGATACCCCTACCCAAAAAGTAATGGCATGGGATTACGATAACGAAACCGGGGAAATAAGGAACCCGAAAACAGCCATCGAAGTCCCCAGTGAAATGGGGGCGCCCGACGGAATGACCATCGATGCTGAAGGGAATGTGTGGATTGCCCTTTGGGGCGGTGCGGCTGTGGGCTGTTGGAATCCTGAAACGGGTGCCTTGCTTCAAACCATCGATGTGCCTGCTAAAAATGTAACTTCCTGTGCTTTTGGCGACACCGACCTGGGCACCCTCTACATTACCACCGCCCGCCAGGGAACCAGTAATGAAGAACTCGAAAAATTTCCGCATGCAGGGGGCGTTTTCAAAACCCGCCCGGACGTGAAAGGGGT
>JAGYMR010000445.1 GCA_018400515.1 Tangfeifania sp. | reverse complement strand
GGGTATGTCGGGCTTGTCTCGGGAGCCTGTTTTGCTGAAACAGGTATTGATGTGGTATGTGTCGATATCGATAAACAAAAAATTGAGAAACTCAATATTGGTCAGATCCCCATTTATGAACCCGGATTGGGGGATATTTACAAACGGAATGTTGAAAAAGGACGGTTAACGTTCACGACTGATATTGAGCAAAGTCTCAAAGATTCAGATGCTGTATTTATTGCTGTCGGAACACCTCCGGGCGAGGATGGAAGTGCCGATTTGAAACATGTTCTTGGCGTGGCACGGGAAATCGGGAAATTCATCGATCATTACATGGTTGTTGTTACCAAAAGTACCGTGCCGGTGGGTACTTCTGTTAAGGTTAAAAAGGGCATCGAAGAGGAATTAAATAAACGGGGAGAAAAGATCCCGTTTGATGTGGCATCCAATCCTGAATTTCTGAAGGAAGGCAGTGCCGTGGCGGATTTTTTAAAACCCGACCGGATCGTTGTCGGTACCGAATCGGAAAAAGCACAAAAAGTGATGAAAAGGTTGTATAAACCTTTCCTGTTGAATGGACATCCGATTTTGTTTATGGATATTATTTCTTCGGAAATGACCAAATATGCGGCCAATTCCATGCTTGCCACTAAAATCAGTTTTATCAACGATATTGCCAATTTTTGTGAGATCGTTGGGGCGGATGTTGATGCCGTGCGGAAGGGAATTGGTTCCGACCCGCGCATCGGGAATAAATTTATTTATCCCGGTACCGGTTATGGGGGTTCCTGTTTTCCCAAAGACGTTCAGGCCCTTATTCGCACTGCCGACGAAAACGGGTATTCCCTGGACATTTTAAAAGCGGTTGAATCGGTCAACAACCGGCAGAAATCGATACTTTTCAGTAAGCTTTACACCCATTTTAACGGCGACCTGAAAGGGAAAAAAATTGCTTTATGGGGCCTGGCATTTAAACCCAAAACGGACGATATGCGGGAAGCTCCCTCGCTGATAATCATTGAAAAATGCCTGGGTGCCGGAGCGACGGTTTCTGCTTATGATCCGGTGGCCATTGATGAAGCCCGGCGGATTCTGGGCGATAAAATTGAATATGCCAAAGATGAGTATGAGGCCTGCATTGACGCTGATGCCCTTTTGCTGGTCACCGAGTGGCCTGAATTCAGAATTCCGAACTTTAAAGTGCTCGGCCGGTTAATGAAAAGCCGGGTGATCTTTGACGGGCGTAATATTTATGATCCCGATGAATTAAAGGAGCTAGCCTTTGAATATTATGCCATCGGACGCAACGCAATGAAACATTGATTTATGAAACGAATATTGGTTACCGGCGGGGCAGGATTTGTCGGGTCCCACCTGTGTGAGGAATTGTTGGAACGAGGTCATGAGGTGATCTGCCTGGATAACTATTTTACCGGCAAAAAAGAGAAGATCATCCACTTGATGGATAATCACTACTTTGAACTGGTGCGGCATGATATCACGATGCCCTACTATATTGAGGTGGATGAGATCTATAACCTGGCATGTCCGGCCTCTCCCATTCATTACCAGTACAATCCGATCAAAACTATCAAGACTTCGGTTATGGGGTCGCGTCTACAAGCTGACCCGCGACATGACCA
>JAGYMR010000444.1 GCA_018400515.1 Tangfeifania sp. | reverse complement strand
AGTAAACTGAAATTTATTGTTATATTGGCCTTCTGTAAAACCAATAAAATCTTTATTATGAAACGCCTTGTGCTTTTTTTTCTGGTGATCATCTTCTTTAGTCAGCAGGTCCATTCTCAAAAGAAGATTTGGGATGAAACGGAAGCCGAAAAGACTGAACGTTTGTCCTGGTGGACGGAGGCCCGTTTCGGGATGTTCATTCATTGGGGGCTTTATGCCCAGGCTGCCCGTCACGAATGGGTGAAAAAGCGGGAACGGATTCCTGATGAAGAGTATCAGAAATATTTTGAAATCTTTAATCCCGATTTGTTTGATCCGGCTGAGTGGGCACGAAAAGCCAAAGCTGCCGGGATGAAATATGCCGTGATCACCAGCAAGCATCACGAGGGATTTTGCATGTTCGACTCGGAGTATACCGGTTATGATGTGATGAACACACCCTACGGTAAGGATATAATTAAAGAGTGGGTGGAAGCATTCCGGGCCGAAGGCCTCAAAATCGGCTTTTATTATTCCCTTATTGACTGGCACCATCCGGAATACACCATTGACCGGATTCATCCGCAAAGTGCACAAACGCAGGAAGAGTATGATGCGTTGAACAAAGACCGCGATATGGCAGTCTACAGGGAGTACCTGAAAAATCAGGTGCGGGAGATCCTGACCAGTTACGGGAAGATCGATATTTTGTGGCTGGACTTCTCTTTCCCTGGAAAATTTGGTAAAGGACGTGATGACTGGGGGGCGGTTGAATTGGTAAAGATGGTTCGGAAGCTTCAGCCGGATATTATCTTAAATGACCGGGCCGATTTGAAGGATTACTGGGGCGGCTGGGATTTTACAACCCCGGAGCAGTTTAAAGTGCAAAGCTGGCCCGAGATTGACGGGAAAAAGATTCCGTGGGAAACCTGCCAGACCTTCTCGGGGTCCTGGGGATATTACCGCGATGAGTATACCTGGAAGAATAAGAAGCAACTCCTGGTGCTTTTGATCGAGTCGGTCAGCAAGGGAGGGAATTTGTTGTTGAATGTGGGGCCGACGGCCAGAGGGACTTTCGATTACCGGGCCGATAAGGCGCTTCGTGCAATCGGTGAATGGATGAAGTTCAACGACCGGTCGATCTATGGTTGTACCCAGGCTCCGGACGAGTTTGAGGCCCCGGATCATACCCTGCTGACCTATAACCCTGAAACCAACCGGCTATACATTCATTTACTCGATTATCCGTTGAAAAACTTCCTGTTGCCCGGGTTTAAGGACAAAATTGAATATGCACAGTTCCTGCATGATGCTTCCGAATTGAAAATATCGGAACCCTATGGGCACTGGGTGGAACAAAAAACCGGCGAAAATGATGTCAACCTGAATCTGCCGGTGAATAAACCCAATGTGGAAATTCCCGTCATCGAGGTCTTTTTAAAAGATTAATAAGGTCAGCAGCAACTTTTTTTGTCATTTTTTCGTATTGGTTTAGAGGCCGTTATTTTTTCCCTTTCATTTTCCCTCAAAAAAAGATGGAAAAAATGTTTGCAGGAAAGAAAAAGGCTGTTACATTTGCAGCCGCTTTCGGGCGATGTTCGTTGAGAGGATTTGAAATTCGGATGATTCTGGTGTGCTGACCGGGGGGTATATTTT
>JAGYMR010000443.1 GCA_018400515.1 Tangfeifania sp. | reverse complement strand
AAGATGTAAATAAAATTTAAACACGAACAACCCTAATACTATTTCCTCCATATTTTTTCAGGAAAATCATTGCTATTTATCCCCGTTTCATGAATAATAACTATTTTAGTGCTATTAAGTTCTCCACCCTTAGGGTTGTTTTTTTCAACCCTAAGGGTGGTTGGTAATCGATCTGTTTTAGGGAAATCAAAAAAATAAGCCTGAAGTAAAAAATCATTCAAATGAACAAACCATTTCTCAGAAAAGTATTTTCCGGAATTGCCCTGTTTTTTGCCGGGATCAGTTTTTGCCTGGCGCAACAGGAAAAACCCAATATGGTGATCATTTACGCCGATGACCTCGGTTATGGCGATGTACAAAGCTACAATCCCGAAAGAGGGAAAATCCCTACCCCCAACATCGACCGCCTGGCCGCGGAGGGCATCAGCTTCACCGATGCGCACTCCTCATCGGGAGTCTGTTCCCCTTCACGCTATACCTTGCTTACCGGGCGGTATCACTGGCGCTCCCGCCTGCAAAGAGGAATTAATGGCTTATATGAAGAGCCGCTGATCACCCCTGAACGGCTGACTATAGCCGGGCTGGCCAAACAACATGGCTACCAGACGGCCTGCGTTGGTAAATGGCATTTAGGCTGGAACTGGCCCATCCCGGATGACAAGATGCATCTCTTCCGGCCGGCAAAAAAGGATGTAACGGCAACGGAGGAGCACCTTGCCGCCTGGCAACAAGTCTTCTCTCTTCCCATGACCGGCGGACCAACGGAAGTGGGTTTCGATGAATATTTCGGAACAGCTGTACCCAACTGGCCCCCCTACTGTTTTATCGAAAATGACCGCACGGTGGGTATCCCGGCTGAATTTGGAGCGCCCCGTTTATTCGGGCGAAACCAGGCAAGCACCCAGGGGCCGTCACGTAAACTGTGGGCCCTTGAAGATATCCTGCCTGCCCTGGAATCACGCGCTGCTGCTTTTATCAGGCGGGAAGCACAATCATCCAATCCTTTTCTGCTCTACCTGCCGCTTACCTCACCTCATACGCCTCTTTCCGTAAATGATGAATGGAAAGGGAAAAGCGGACTCTCCCTTTATGCTGATTTGGTGATGGAAACCGATGCGGTTGTGGGACGCGTGCTTGATGCCCTGGAAGAAAGCGGAGCCGCTGAAAATACCCTCGTCATTTTTACAAGTGACAACGGCTGTGCCCCCTATGTGGGCGACACCACACCCGAAGAAGCCAATGACGAAAGCATGAAAGGATGGCCATGGGAACGCACCGATCCTCCTGTGGCCGCCATGGAAAGGGAAGGACACTATCCGAGCGGCCCGTTCCGCGGATATAAGTCAGATGTGTGGGAAGGAGGACACCGGGTTCCTTTTATTGTCAGATGGCCCAGAAAAGTAAAAGCAGGGTCTTCCTGTTCACAACTTGCCCACCAGGCAGATCTGATAGCCACCTTTGCCGATATCCTGAATGAAAAACTGCCCGCTAATGCAGGGGAAGACAGCTTTAGCCTGCTTCCCTTACTGCAGGGGAAAAATGATCCGGTCCGGGAAAATGCAGTGAGCACATCAATGAGTGGCCTTCCGGGTTTGCGTCTGGGAACCTGGAAATATATTGCCGGACAGGGATCAGGTGGA
>JAGYMR010000442.1 GCA_018400515.1 Tangfeifania sp. | reverse complement strand
ATCACCTGAAATCCTGCAGGGCGTAATAACTGGTTAGTAGGGACTAAAATGCTTCCGTCGGGCTGTGGTCCCACCGTGGGGGCTTGCTGCCGTTTTTGTGCTTCTGCCTGGTTGAGCAGAAAGAGGGTGGCTGCTGCAAAAATGCAGGCATGAAGCGTTGTTTTGATTGTTGCCATCATGATCTTAATTTTTTCTGTTATTTAACCGGTATTCATTTTTCTCTTTGCTCTCCCGGATCATGTCTTCTTTGTTGTCCATCACGGGAGATTCTTCCAGTGCCTTCCAGTCGAAATCTTCATCGAACGGATCGAGGGCTTTTTGGGGATCGAAGATTCGGTTGTCGACAGGCACCGCTGAATAGGGGGTAAAATCCGGATCGCCGGTAAAGAAATCCCCAAAATCGGTTGCTCCCGCGTCATACTGATTCAGGTAAGGAATTCCCAAGATATTCCAGAATGTTTTAAAGATACTTCCAAAACTGTAATGGGTGTGACTGACATAATCCCTTTTCACCCAGGGGGATATCAGCATAAGGAGGCTTCGGTGCGCATCCACGTGGTCAACACCGTTTTGGGCATCATCTTCGGTAATTACGATCAGCATATTCTTCCAGTAGGGCGTGTGTGAAAGGTATTCCACAATTCTTCCCACAGCCAGGTCATTATCGGCCATGTAACTTTCCCGGAAGGGATATCCGGCATCCGGCCGGTCTCCGGCGCCATGGTCATTGGGGATAATGACGGTCAGAAAAGCAGGCATTGTATCCTTCCCGTTCATCCATTTTTCGCTGAATTCTTTAATGAACTGGTCTACCCTGAACTGATCGGGAATGGCCATGTTGTAGGTGGGGTATTGTTTGGAGGTTCTTTCCCAAATGGGTTGTGGGAGGGGAAAGTTGATGTAGTGCCGGATCCCTTGATGTTTAAAGCTTTTGTCGTAGATGCCCGGTTCGAACATGATGCTGAACCCGAAATTGAAAAAATCGATTTTGTTCCGCTCCAGATGATCCCACATCGATCCGGCTTCGTTGTAGTCCTCCGGATAGATGGCCCCTGCGGCACCGTTCATGCCATAGACTCCCGGAGCTTTCGAGTCGAACCGGAAAGTCCGGTTCCCGCCATAACTGGCTGCTGTGCTAGTTTCGACCCATTCATTGGGGTAGGTGTTTACCAGCCAGCGGTGGCCGTCGGCCGAAACGTCGGCGTCGACATAGAAATTATCGGAAATGGCAAATTCCCGGGCCAGCTTCAAATGATTCACCATGACATGGGCATTTTTTACGGAATCCGTTCCGTTGTTGTTGGTGAAGGAAGCTCCCCTGCCATAGCGGGCCAGTTCCGGTTCGCCTTCTCCCTTTTCTATCTGGCCGAAAACTTCGTCGTAGGTCCGGTTCTCTTTTGAAATAAAGACAATGTGTTTCACCGGACTCTCCTTTTCACTGGGATACAGGGGGACCGGATTGTTTTTTCGTGCGGAAAATTTTTCTGATGAGGCTTTGTTAAAATCGAAATTGTTGGCAATGACCTTTTCAGTAAGCCTTTTCAGCGTTTTATCAGAAGGAATGTCGATTACCTGAACAGTTCCTTTCATCAGCGCCCCGATGTAGCTGCCTTCAGGTCCGGGGTCAAATGTTGATCCGCCGTTGGGGCCGCTGCCATAACCTTTGG
>JAGYMR010000441.1 GCA_018400515.1 Tangfeifania sp. | reverse complement strand
ACATTTGGCATATCCGGATTGATATCATCCATCTCGACCAGTTTTTCATATGGCACATCGGCTTCAGCCAGCAATACGTTCATATGGCCGGGCATACGTCCCGCCACGGGGTGAATGGCGTATTTCACCTCTACGCCTTTTCCTTCGAGCAGTTCATCGAGTTCGTGGGCAATGTGTTGTGCCTGTGCAACTGCCAGACCGTAACCTGGAATAACGACAATTTTTTGTGAATAGCTCAGCAAAACCGAGGCATCGCTCAGTGTAATTTCCTTCACTGTTCCCTGTTCGCGACTGGCAGCTGCAGCGCCACCGCCAAAAGCCCCGATAATGACATTAATCAGCGAGCGATTCATGGCTTTACACATCAGCACAGTCAGGATCGTTCCTGCAGCACCCACCAGGATCCCTCCCAGGATCATTGCCTGGTTATTGTAAATAAATCCGGCCATTGCTGCTGCAACCCCTGTAAATGAGTTCAGCAGGGAAATCACCACCGGCATATCAGCTCCTCCGATAGGCATGACGAACATGACTCCGTAAAGCAAAGAAATTCCCAGGAGGGTATAAATGGCCCAGGTCATTTCTGCCGGCGGATAGGGGGAAGCAATGATATATGCTCCCAACCCGAGTGTAGCGACCAATAAAACCAGGTTCAGGTAGGTCATGAAAGGTTTCATGATATCTCCTACTTTTCCGTCGAGTTTTCCATAGGCAATCATACTTCCGCTGAATGCCACCGAACCGATGATTAAGCCCAACACCGTTACCAGTATTGAACCAATATCGCCTGCCACGGCATTGGGGTATTCCAGTAATGCGACCAGTGCCGAGGCAGCACCGCCCGTGGCATTGTAAAACGATACCAGCTGAGGCATGGCCGTCATTTTTATTTTCCGGGCAATGGTATATCCGGTGGCGGCCCCTACGCCAATAGCGGCAAGGATAATCCACAGGTTGGTCAGGGATATTCCTGTTCCGTCGGTATCTTTATGAAGCAACAATGTGGTAAGCATGGCCAGTAACATTCCCCCAAAAGCCCACAAGTTTCCCCGCCGGGCGGTTTCGGGGTGGGAGAGTAGTTTAAGTCCCACCACAAATAAAAGTGCGGCAACCAGGTAGCTTAGTTCAAGCAACGTGTCGCCGATGGTAAATTCTGTTCCGTTAATTACTCTTAATACGTTATCCATGATTCCCTACTTTTTTTTCTTTTTAAACATTTCAAGCATCCTGTCGGTAACGGCAAAACCGCCTACCACGTTGAGTGTCCCAAAAATCAGGGCCAGTATTCCCAGCACCAGTTCGAGAGAAAAGGAGGAAAGGTCGGCATGCCCCACCAGAATGATCCCTCCGATAATGATAACTCCGCTGATGGCATTGGCTCCTGACATGAGGGGCGTATGCAATACCGCGGGAACATTTGAAATCACTTCAATACCCAGGAAAATGGATAATGCGATGATGAAAATGGCTTCTTTATTTTCCAGGAAAAAAGTCAATATTTGTTCCATATCTGGTTTTTTATTTATTTTCGATGATTGATTTTACGCGTTCATTGTAAATTTCTCCTTTATTGGTAATACAGGTTCCTTTTACAATGTCGTCTTCAAAATTGAGATTTAAAGCTCCTTCTTCGCCAATGATGAGTTTTAAAAAATTCAGTACGTTCTTTCCGAACATGCGGCTGGCATCTA
>JAGYMR010000440.1 GCA_018400515.1 Tangfeifania sp. | reverse complement strand
TACAGGAATGCCTTTAATATACGTTTTAAGATGATCATTTGCTTGAAGTTTTACAATTATTAATAAACAAACGACTCAAAACACAAATAATTCAATTAATTCAACCATTAATCCTCCGGGGGCAGCTCCCTCAGCATCTCCTTCAGATGCCTGTGCAGGATGGGAGCCGTTTCCGGTCCCAGGGAATTTTCTTCTCCGTAGGGAGAACTATTTCTTTCATAAGTAAAGGGAGGTTTTTCATCCCACTGGCTTTTGGGAATGATATAGCCAATTTCATCATTTGCCAGTCCCGCGACAAACTTATAACGCCCCGGCATCAATTTCCTGAGGGGCGGTACTTCAACAGGTCCGGTATCAAAATCACCTCCCGCGGGAGCCTCTACGCCGCCATTTACAATCTCGGGGTATATCTCCCCGGGAACAGTAACAAATGAAACCGGCCCCATTTTAAACACTGCCAGTTCCGACCGCATTTTCATCCAGCCGCTTGTTCCCCGGTCCATTACTCCGATCGCAGCGGCCAGTTTAAAAAGATTGTTCTTCAGGGGCAAATAGATCGTCCTGACGATCAGGGATATCCCGGCAGAATCGATCTTCGCTTCCGGTTGCTCCATGGCCTGCAGTGCCAGCAAAGCCAGTGTATTCCCCTGTGCAGCGGCCTTTCTGAACCCCGGCTCCAGAATCGCTTCACCGGTCAGGGGATCCTGGATGGCCCAACTGGGATGGGTGGTCATTAAACCTCCAACGGCTCCGTTCATGTATATGCAAACGCCCCCAATTCCCGGCTTTACCAGGCTATCCCCCAAAACCACCCCGTTCTCCACGCCTTCCCGTACAAAATGGGGAAAATCCGAAGAGATCAGCAGGTTCCTGCTCCAGAGGGTCTCGGGATGATTTCCCCACGAAACCAATGATCCCAATACACTTCCGTCTTCCCGATCCACCGCTTTCACCATCCGGAGACCGGAATCGAAAACTTCAGGACGGCGGGTATCTTTCACCTGGGGAGCAGCGCCGGTGGGGTCTTCAGAAAATTCCAGACGTGCCGGACGAAGGTTTCTAACTGCCTGGGTGACCGATCTTACAATCTGCTCCTTCACAAATTCCATGTATTCCTGATCAACGCCGCTTTTCCAGGGGGATGCTCCCCATATGCCCATCATGTCAGGCCCCTCATGGGTATGCGTGGAAGCGATCACCGTGTAGTCCACTCCGGCCGTTTCCGGGATGCTTTTCCGGACACTGACGACATCATCATGCATAAAACCAATGGCGTCCAGAACAACCAGGGCCAGCCTCGTCTCCCCGTCATCCAGCACTGCTGACCGTGCCCAGATATCATCATGAACGCCATTGGCCGGCCGGCGGTTACTGAATCCGGCAATCCATACCGGATCAAACACACCATTCCCGTTTCCATCCGTAAAGGTATCCCCCGATCCAGGATCGTATTTTGCATCCTGATTTTTATCTGTCCAGCGGTCGGGCACCCCGGGTGTAACAGGGATGGCTGAAAATCCGGCACGCAATGCCCCGGCCAATGGATTAATCGTTTTCAGGTCCGCCCTGTAACGGGGATGCCGGTCCTTCAGGTTGGTGAATACCCAAAAAGATAAACCAATGATCAGGCCTGTCACAAGGATGATCCCAATTCTGAAAAAAAGTTTCATCTGTTTAAAATTTTATAATTA
>JAGYMR010000044.1 GCA_018400515.1 Tangfeifania sp. | reverse complement strand
TACGGCTGCCATCAATAAAAACCCAATTTTTGCTTTCATCGGTACAAATTTTAGATTATTAAATAATGAATGAATTAAATATTTGAGAACGAATGGCGTCGTTCCGGTTCTGGAATAACTTTTTTAAATTCAACCTTTTTGAAACTTTTAGATAAAAAAAAACGCCAAACGTTTAACCAGCGTCCCTGGTTTAATATATTTTAACGAAATGCATCTCCCCGAAAAATGATGCAAATCGGGTAATATTATTATTTTTGTCAGTTCGCACGAACAGATCTGTTTGAATTTCATACAGATTAAAAAGGAGGAACACAATGAATTGGAAAAAAATTTGGATCGGCGCTTTAATTGTTGCCATTGCCGGCGCGGGCTTTTTCAGCTTCAACCGCGATGAGAAAAATTTTCAGATTGCCAAAAACCTTGAGATATATTACAGCCTCTTCCGGGAGCTGAACATGTTTTACGTGGACGAAGTAAATCCCGGGAAACTGGTAAAAACCAGCATCGACGAAATGCTTAGTTCGCTCGATCCCTATACCAACTTTATTTCGGAAGACCAGATGGAAGATTTCCGCTTTATGACCACCGGCGAATATGCCGGGATTGGTGCCATCATCAGCAAACAAAAGGACCAGATTGTCATTGCAGAGCCTTATGAAGGATTCCCGGCACAAAAATCCGGATTAAAAGCAGGCGACATCATTCTTGAAGTGGAGGGAAAATCCACCGAAGAGATGACCACCGAGGATGTAAGCAACCTTTTGAAAGGTCCTGCCAAAAACCCGGTGAAAATAAAAATTCAACGCCCCGGGAAGAAAAAACCTTTTGAGGTCGATGTGGTCCGGGAAAAAATTTCCATCGATGCGGTCCCCTATTACGGGATGATCGATGATAACACGGCATACATCCGCTTATCCAATTTCACTGCCAAATGCAGTGAAGAAGTAAAAAAAGCATTTGTCGAACTTGAAAAGAATAACCCGGAATCCATTATCTTTGATGTCCGCTCCAACCCCGGTGGATTGCTCCAGGAGGCCGTCAAAATTGTTAATTTCTTTGTGCCCAGGGGGGAAGAAATTGTCAGCACCCGCGGGCGGGTGAAACAATGGGACAAAACATACAAAGCTACCTCGGAACCCATTGATACCACCATCCGCATTGCAGTACTCACCAACCGGAGATCCGCCTCGGCTTCCGAAATTGTTGCCGGGGCCATTCAGGACCTCGACCGCGGTATCGTGATCGGCACGCGCACTTTCGGCAAAGGACTGGTGCAAACTACCCGCGAGCTGAGTTATAACACAAGACTGAAAGTCACTACCGCAAAATATTATATTCCCAGCGGACGCTGTATCCAGGCGCTTGATTACTCCCACCGGAATGAGGACGGAAGTGTGGGAAACGTTCCCGATTCCCTCATTTCAGAATTTACCACCAAAAAAGGCCGGATCGTTTACGACGGGGGGGGGATCATCCCCGATCTGGTGATCCAACCCGACAAAATGAGCAACATCAGCACTTCACTGATCACCAAATTCCAGGTCTTTGATTTTGCTACCCTGTTCGCCAATCAAAACGAATCGATCGCCCCTCCGGAAAAATTTGAGATCTCCGGTGATATCTACGACCAGTTTAAAACTTTTTTGAAAGAAAACAATTTCGAATACCACTCCGAGTCTGAAGAGATGCTGGAGGAACTCATTAAAAAAGCCAAAGAGGAGAAATATTATGAACTGGCATCGGCCGAGTTCGCGGAGATCGAATCCAGCCTGGAACCCAAACTCGACAAAGACCTCGAAGTTTTCAGCGATGAGATCAAAAATTTGCTGGAAAACGAAATTGTCTCCCGTTACTATTACCAAAAAGGGGCCATCCGCGCTTCGATCGGCGAAGATAAAGTGATCGAAAGGGCGGTGGAGGAATTAAGCGCCCCCGCTGCTTACAATGAGTATCTCAAACCCGGAACGGTAATCTCATCTGAATGAATCTGGAGGAAATACTGAATTACAAGCTTTTAAAAACGGAACAGGTGGATATCACCGTTTCGGCCATTTTAATTGTAATTCTTGTTATCATCGCCACCTTCATTATTCTAAGGATCATCCGGGGGTTTTTTAAGCGATTCATCAAAAAACAGGAAAAAGAGCGGCGCTCCTACTGGTCGGTTTATCTGATCCTGCGCTATGTGGTATGGGTGGTGGTCATTGTTTTGCTCCTTGAAACTTCGGGCGTAAAAGTCTCGGTATTGCTGGCAAGTATTACAGCCCTCCTGGTGGGTGTCGGTTTCGGGATCCAGCAGCTTTTCAGTGATATAGCATCGGGAATCGTGCTGATCATGGAACGGAATCTGCAAATGAACGATATCATTGAACTGGAAGATGACACCGTCGGAAAAGTCATCCATATCGGGCTGCGGACATCAAAAATAAAAACGCGGGATGATGTGATCCTTGTGGTTCCTAACTCCAAATTTGTGAACGACACCATCATCAACTGGAGCCAGATGGACTACAACACCCGCTTTTCAGTAAAGGTGGGCGTAGCCTATGGTTCCGACACCAAACTGGTCTCCGGCATTTTATCGGATTGCGCCATCAAAAATAAGAACATTTCCACCCACCCCCGGCCTTTTGTGCGGTTCAACGATTTCGGGGACTCCTCGCTCGATTTTCAGGTTTTCTTCTGGGTGAAAGAACCCTTTTGGGTTGAAAACACCAAAAGTGAGTTGCGTTTTGCCATTGATGATGCCTTCAGGAAGCATGGCGTTCGGATACCGTTCCCCCAACACGATGTTCACATCAAATCAAATCCGGGGCAAAAATGAAGATCTATTTTGCAGGATCCATTCGCGGAGGGCGCGAAGATGCCGCCCTTTATCAAAAAATCATTGAATTTCTTTCGGGTTTTGGCCAGGTCTTAACCGAACACATCGGCGATCCGGACCTTCATACTGAAAAAAACGGCGTGCCTACCGATCGCCGGATCCATGACCGGGACCTGCAGTGGCTGATCTCCTGTGACGTTGTCGTGGCTGAAGTTACCACGGTTTCCATGGGCGTGGGATACGAAATCGGCCGGGCCATCGGGAACAGGAAAAAGGTGTTTTGCCTTTACCGCCCCTCTTCGAAAAAAAACATCTCTGCAATGATCGCCGGTTGTCCCGACCTGAAACTGGCACCCTACCATACCCTGGAAGAAGCCAAAACACTGTTGTCCGGCTTTTTCAAATCCAATGCCGGATAAACCGGAAAGTTTCAGGAAAACAGCTACCCCGGATCATTTCGCCAACAAAATTAATTTTTATAAATTGGCAGAAGTTTGGCTGATCATCCCTTTAAGGAAATAATGGAAGCATCCTTTAACCATGCCGAAATGCAAAAATTAAACGGTTTCCGGGAAAAAACGCATGGGGAGAAAAAACGCTCCCCTGCCCTTAGAAAAAATCATGTCCGGGAGTTTTTTCTTTTCCCCCGGCCAATGATCCTCCTGTTATTTTTCTGTCTCCCGGGAGCAATAAAGGCCCAGGTTAAAACCATCGGAACACCCAGCATTCAAAACTACCCGAAATCGGTGTATGAAGCCGGTACCCAAAACTGGGGAATCAGCCAGGATGAAAACGGATTTATCTATTTTGCCAATAATGATGGGGTTTTACGGTTCGATGGACTTCACTGGGATCTGATTGAAATTTCCCGGTCAGCCCCCGTGCGATCCATTACCATCGACAGCAACGACCGCATATTTGTCGGTTTTTTCAACGATTTTGGAATCCTTAAGCGGAATAAGACCGGCCCGCTAACCTTCGAAAGCCTCCGCCATCTGCTGCCCGACAAAAACATGGATTTCAATGACATCTGGAAAATATATGAAATTCCACAAGGGATCGTGTTTCAATCGTTTGATTACCTCTTTTTGCTTAAAGATAACAAGATAGAAGTGATCAAACCCCAAAAAGAGTTCCACTTTTCCTTTAATGTAAACGGCCGCCTGTTTTTACATGAACCGGGAGTCGGATTGTTTGAATATATCAACGGAATCATCGGAAAGGTACCCTGGGCAGATCAACTGAAAAATTCAGAAATATGGGCAATCATGGAGATCAGGGATAACCACCTGCTGATCGGAACAAGCAACCAGGGGATCTATATCTTTGAAAACGGACACCTTAAGAAATGGGATACCCCGGCCAATGAACTGATTGAAAAAAATAAACTGTTCAGCGCCGCAAAGATCATGAAGGACCAGTTCGCTTTCGGGACCATCCTGGGAGGGTTGGTGATAACCAATCTGGAGGGCGATATCATTCAGCACATTAACCGGGAAAAAGGCCTGCAAAACAATACCATATTAAAAATTTTCCCGGACAAAGACCAAAATATCTGGCTGGGACTGGATAACGGAATCGATTATGTTGCCATCAACTCCCCCATTAGTTACATATCCGATTATGAGGGATTGGGCACAGGTTATTGCTGCCGGGTCTTTGAGGGCGATCTCTACCTGGGCACCAACCAGGGATTGTTTGTCAGAAACTTTGAGGGTTCATCCAATACCAATGAATCTTTTCAACTGGTGGAAAACACAGCCGGACAGGTCTGGTCGCTTGAAATTTTTGACGGGCAGCTCATCTGTGGCCACAACTCCGGAACATTCCTTGTCCGGGACCGCAAAGCAGAAAAAATCTACGGGGAAGATGGCGGGTGGAAATACATCCGGTTGAAGGATCATCCGGAACTTTTACTCGGTGGGTGTTATAACGGACTCATCCTGCTGAAAAAAGTTAACGGGGAATGGAATTTTCACAAAAAAATGGCCGGTTTCTCTGAGTCCAGCCGCTTTATTCATCAGGCACCCGACGGAACCATCTGGATCAGCCACGGGGGAAAAGGAGTCTTCCGGGTGCACCTGAACGAGGCCATGGACCGGGTCGGCCCTTCCCGCTTATACACCCAAAGCGACGGGCTGCCGGCCAATAACCGTAACATCCTCTTTAGCTTTCAGGAAAAAGCATACATCTCCACCATCGATGGAATTTATGCCTACCAACCGGCGACGGACACTTTTGAAAAAGATCCGAAGATCAACCAGCTTCTCGGTCTTGAAAGCCGCTTAAAAACCCTCGAAACAGATGAATCAGGAAATATCTGGTTCATTGCTCAAAATGAATCCGGCGTGCTCCGCCAAAACGAGGATTTAACGTACACGAAAATTTCAGCCCCCTTCAAACAATTAAACGGAAAATATGTCAAGGAGTTTGAATTTATTTACCCGTATAGCAACGAGCACGTTTTCATTGGCCTGGATAACGGGTTTGCCCACTACTCTTCAAAAATTCCCAAATCCTATTCCGAAAATTTCCCTTCGATCATTACCAAAGTGGAAATGCCCTACCTCGACTCCACCATCCATGTCCAGGCCGGCCGTAACACGAATCCTCCCCGGCTTCCTTTCAGAAAAAATGCCTTCCGCTTCCATTATACAGCCCCCTTCTTTGAAAACCTGGAACAACTTGAATTCAGCTTTTTCCTGGAAAATTATTCTGAGAAATGGTCGGACTGGTCGCACAACGGGTACAAAGATTTTACCAATCTCCACGAAGGGGATTATACCTTCCGGCTTAAAGCCAAAAATGTTTATGGCGTTGAAAGTGAAACATCATCCTTCAGTTTTTCTGTTTTACCCCCCTGGCACCGGTCAAAAACAGCCCTCTACATCTACATTTTTCTCCTTGGGTTACTCATCTGGTTGACCATCAAATTTGTTTTGTACCGGGTCAGACTATCGCATAAAAAGCAACAGCAAAAACATGCCCTTGAACTTCAAAAGAAAGAGGAAGAATTTCAGCATCAAGCCCTTGTTGCAGAAAAAGAGATCATCCGTTTACGCAATGAAAAACTCCGGAACGAAATGGTTCACCGGGATATGGAGCTGGCCAATCAGACCATGGGCATCATTCAGAAAAACAAACTTCTGATCAAACTTAAAGAGGAAATATCGAAGATATTAAAAACCACCGAAGACCCTGAGTTAAAAACAAAACTGGTGATGCTCAACCGACGGTTGGTAAAGGAGATCGATAATAAACAGCAAAACAAACTGTTTGAAACCTATTTTGATGAAGTTCACGAAAATTTTTTCAAAAATCTGAAACAGGAATTTCCGGAACTCTCTCCACGGGAGATGCGCCTTTGTGCTTACATCCGAATGAACCTTACCTCAAAAGAGATTGCTGCCCTTCAAAACATTACCGACAGAGGCGTGGAGATCAGCCGCTACCGGCTCCGGAAAAAACTGAAAATTTCCCGCGACACCAATCTTTCCACCTTTCTCTCCAATTTTTAACCCCCCTTTCCCCCACAAAAAAATTTCGCGCACAAACATCCCACTGTTTTTTTTTGTTGTAGAAAAAGTTAAAAAATGATGAGGTTAAAATTTGAATTTCAAAAACCCAATCAACTGTTAGTCAATATGAAATTATTAAAATGATGTGTTTTTGATGTAGTGGTGTAATACGGCCGTAGTATTTCTGTAGCCCCTTTTTCTTTCGTTTCTTCCCAGAAAAAAAGGATTTTCGTTTCGGAATAATTTAAAAATCTGTAAATAACTAAAAATTTAATTCCTATGAAAAAAATTCTCTTTTTCTTCTTTTTTTCACTTTTGGGGCTCGGTGTTTTTGCCCAGAATATTACACTGCAGGGTGTAGTTACAGCGGCAGATGACGGTCAGCCGTTACCGGGTGTATCCATTGTGCAAAAAGGAACAACCAACGGCACCATTACCGATATGAATGGCAACTACCAGCTGGAAGTGCCGGCAGATGCTGTTATTCAATACTCTTTTATAGGCATGCAGACAAAAGAGATCGCGGTAGATGGCCGGAACGAAATCAATGTAGTCCTCGAGAGTGCAGCCTTTGATGTGGATGAGGTTGTTGTTGTGGGCTACGGAGTTCAAAAGAAAAGTCTGGTAACCGGTGCTATTTCAAAAGTGGAAAGCGAAGATCTTTCGCAGGGTGCCAACCTGAAAGTCACCCAGGCCCTCCAGGGAAAAACAGCCGGCGTTGTTATTACCAATAACTCAGGGCAACCCGGCGATCTTGTATCGGTTCGCATCCGGGGAACCGGCACCAACGGCAACCCCGACCCCCTGTACATCGTGGACGGATTGCCCATGTCCGGGGAGGGGATTGACTTCTTGAATCCCTCGGATATTGAATCTGTGGAAGTACTGAAAGATGCCGCAGCCTCTTCCATATATGGTGCAAGAGGGGCGAATGGCGTGGTATTGATTACCACCAAAAGTGGTGAAAAAGGGGAAGATTTCACCCTGACGTATGACGGGTATTACGGAGTTCAGAATCCATGGAAGAAACTGAGCATGCTCGATAAAGAGGAGTATGTAATGCTAATCAATGAGGCTGCACTGAACGCAGGCCAGGATTTTAAATTCCCCCCTTCCAGCCAGGACGAACTGAAATGGAACACCGACTGGCAGGATGAAATGTTCTATTACAACGCACCCAAACAGAATCACTCCGTTTCAGTGACAGGCGGCAGCGAAAAATCCACCTACTCCTCTTCACTCTCGTACTTCAAGCAAGACGGAATTGTGGCCAAAGGGCAATCGGAATTCGACCGGCTGACCTTCCGTCTCAACACAACCACAGATCTTGATTTTGTCCTTATCGGCAGCAATATCAATTATGCCAACATCAAAAATAAAGGCATTGCTGCCAACGACCAATATGCCGGCTCCAGCCTCATCCAGGCATTGAATGCGCCTCCGGTCGTACCGGTAAGATTTGACGACGGGACTTACGCCACCCCCTCCGATTTCGGGCTCGGCATGCAGGAAATTACCAATCCCATTGCCATGCTTGATTACACGAACAGCAAAACAGTGACCAACAAATTCATCGGCGGCCTGTTTGCGGAATTCGATTTTGCGGAGCTCTCTGAAGCGCTCAAAGGGCTAAAATTTAAATCCAGCTATGGAATGGAATTTTCCCTGGTTGATAATTCAGGGTACACCCCGGAATACTACCTCGACCCCACCCACAATACCATTATCGACAGGGCCAACAAAAGCATGGATAAATACAACCGCTGGAATATAGAAAACATACTGACCTACGACAGGACCATCGATGAACATCACTTTACGGCCCTTGCCGGGCATGCCGCATTCAAATACTGGTACCAAAATGTCGGCGGTTCAAAAACGGACCTGATTTTCGACGACTTTGAGCATGCCTTTATTGATAATGCCCAGGACCCCGAAAGCGATATTGTTTTCGGCGGTTACAGCGAAAATACGCTGCTTTCTTACTTCGGTCGTATCAATTATGATTTCATGAACCGGTACATGCTGACAGCCGTATTGCGTATGGACGGTTCTTCCCGCTTTGGTCCCGCCAACAAGTTCGGCTATTTCCCCTCTGCATCGGCTGGTTGGGTCCTTTCCGAAGAGCCCTTCATGGATTTTATCAAACCGGTTGTTGATTTTATGAAATTGCGGGTCAGCTGGGGACAAAACGGAAATGAAGAGATCGGAAACTTCCGCTACACATCCGTCATGTCCACCGGTGCGATTTATTACTTCGGAGACGACAAAACCCAATACAACGGAGCCCAGCCCTCACGCATTGCCAATCCGAACCTGAGATGGGAAACCTCCGAACAGACCAACATCGGACTCGACCTGGGGTTAATCGATAACAAAATGCGGGTCGGCCTGGACTATTACAACAAGAAAACCATCGACTGGCTCGTGGATGCACCTGCCCCCCTGATGGTCGGGAACACCCCCCCGACTGTCAACGGAGGTTCTGTGAGAAATTCAGGATTCGAAGCTGAAGTGGGCTACATGGACAATATCGGAAAATTCAACTTCGATATTTCGCTGAACGGAGCCTACAATAAGAACGAAGTGCTGGATATTAACAACGAGGAGAAAAGGCTTTCAGGAGGTACCGGCGGCCACGGACAGGAAAATATTCTGGTGGCCGAAGTGGGGAAACCGTTGGGCTACTTCTTCGGGTACCGAACCGACGGGATCTTCCAGAATGAAGCGGAGGTGAATGCCCATGTGGGTCCGGAAGGGGAGCTGGTTCAGCCCAATGCCGTCCCCGGCGATATCCGCTTTGTGGATCGGGATGGAAACGGTTCCCTCGATGACAATGACCGTGTGAACCTGGGAAATCCCTATCCCGATTTTACGGGCGGTCTGAACATCTCCATGAATTATGCCGGATTTGACCTGAACTTCCTGCTGTATGCCGCATTAGGCCAGGAAATCTGGGATGCTACCCGCCGGTACGACCTGAATTACTCCAATTACCGGTCGGAATATTTAAACCGCTGGACAGGCGAGGGTTCCACCAATGTTTATCCACGCGTCACCCTCAACGATGCTAATAATAACTGGAAAACACCCAGCGATTTCTTTGTGAAAGATGCCGATTATCTGCGAATGCGAAACATTACGCTCGGTTATACCATCCCGGAAAAAGCCACCAATTACCTGAAAATCGACCGGGTAAGGCTTTACGTATCGGGAGAAAACCTTCTGACACTGACCAAATATCCCGGCTATGACCCGGAAATCGGTGGCGGTGCGCTGGGATCGGGCATTGACCAGGGGATCTACCCCCAGGCAAGAACGGTTCTGGGCGGTATTAACATCACATTTTAAAAATTTTTAATCCTGAGAAAAATGAAAAAAACAGTATATATTTTCAGCGTAATTGCTTTGATGCTGCTCCAGGTATCCTGCACCAAGGACTTTCTGGAGTTGGAGCCCAAAACAGGGCAGGTTGAAGCGAACTATTACAAGACCGAATCGGATGCATTGCTTGCGTTAACAGCTGCTTATGATGCACTTTCGGTACAGAACTGGGTCTTTGTCCCCATCATGTCCGACATCTTTTCCGACGATGCGTTCTGCGGTGGGTCAGATGCCGGTGACATGCGCGAATGGCACGAAATGGAGCAGGGCATCCTGGATGCGGAAAACAGCAGTGCTTCCGATCTGTGGTCGAGGTGCTACAGCGGTTTGTACCGGGCAAACCTCTATCTGGAAAAAGAATCGGAAATTAACTGGGTAACCGACGGACTGCAGGAGCGTTACCGGGCCGAAGCGCTCTTTCTGAGGGCCTATTTCATGTGGGACCTGGTCCGCCACTTCGGATGGGTGCCGGTGATCACCGAAGTTTTGCCATCGGTGGAGGATTACCGCGATGTAACCCAGGGCACACCGCAAGATGCATTTAACCAGATCGCGAACGATTTGACCACCGCCATCAACGATTTGCCTCCAACGGTTCCTTCCGCAGAAACCGGCCGCATCACCCGGTACACCGCACAAGCCCTGATGGCCCGTATCTACCTTTTCTATGAAGGTTTTGCCAGGGAACAGCTGAATGTTAGCGGCGATATGCCGGGAATCTCCAAAACAACGGTCCAAAACGGCCTGGAAGATATTATCAACAACGGCCCCTACCGTTTGCTCGATAATTACGCCGATGTTTTTGCATGGGACAATCAGAACAATGCCGAATCACTCCTCGAATGGCAATATTCCGAAAAAGCCAAATCGGATGACTGGGGTGGCTGGGGCATCAACGGAAACTTCTCCGTGATCTTTTACGGTGTGCGTGACCCCGAAGGCGATCCCTCCATTGATCCCGGCTGGAGCTTCGGAACAATCTCCTGGTCGCTGGTCAATGCCTACGAAGCGGGAGACCCCCGGAAAGATGCAACGGTATATAATGCCGATGAAGCATTGACAAATTATACCAAGGCCTATCAAAATACAGGGTATTTCAATAAAAAATTCATGCCCCTGCACGCCTACCAGGCAACGGCAGGTGCACGCGAGCACAACTACCCCCGGAATTATCCGGATATCCGGTATGCCGATGTGTTGCTAATGGCAGCAGAACTGTTCCTCGAGGATAACCCCGATAAGGCCCTCCGCTATTTAAACAAGGTACGTACCCGCGCCATGGGGGAAGATGCCGCCCTGGAGGAGATATCACTCGATGCCATTTATCACGAACGGCGCGTGGAATTCGGCGGTGAAGGACACCGCAAATGGGACCTGCTGAGAAGGGGACTGGATTATACGGAACAAATGGTGAATGCCAGTGTTAACAATATCCCTGAAGGAATACCCAATGAACAGGATTTTTCCGGAAGGGAATTTAATACCGGTACGTGGGGAATGTATCCCATCCCCGCCGTGGAGATCCGGAATACCAATGAAGGAGTATTGTCGCAATATGTGCCGGCTTATAAATAACCAATCATTCCAATAGAAAAAAATAATCTCATGAAAAAAATAATCAATAAAGGTTTATTCGGGGTTCTGGCGCTGGCATTCCTTTTTGCCTGCGAACCCTTCGAGGAGACAAAACCGGAAGCAGGTTTTGTTTTACCTCCCGATGAAAGCGAAATGGACTTTTCGATTTCTCCCGAAGAGGATGAATTTCATTACCAACTGGAGCTGACCAGTCCGGATATCAACGGCATTTACCAGGTGACATTTGATCTGGGGAATGGTTCGGTTCTGAAGAAAAAGCGCGGAATGGCTTACTATCCCCTTCCGGGAGAATATACCATTACCATGACGATCAAAACCAACAGTGGCAGCACCAGCATTTCCAAAACACATACAACGACAGCCACCGACTATTCGCTGTTCGACGACCCCATGATGATCGCTTTAAGCGGCGGAGAAGATGCCCTGAACGGAAAAACATGGGTGCTTGACAGCCTCACCACCGGGCACCTCGGCGTTGGCCCCCCCGGAAGTGAAGGCCTGGCTTGGTGGTCGGCCGCACCCTTGGTAAAATCGGGAATGGAGCTGTACGACGACAGGATCACCTTCAAATTGATCGGGTTTGAAGCCATCTACGAAAACCACGGGAAAAGCTATGTGAAAGATTTCAGGGGCGACGACCCCAATTACAGCAATCCGGTGGATCCGGGCGATGACCTGATTGTGGATTACGATCCCCAGCCGGGATCCTGGATGATCGAAAGTGAAGGGGATAAGGATTACCTGGTGCTTTCAGGCCCCACCCCCATATTCCCCATCTTCGATACCGGAGCAGAGGGAGGCCGGTATGAGATCATCAAACTCGAGGAAAATTTCATGCAGCTGGTGGCCATCGGCGGAGATGGAAGTGCCTGGGCTTATAAACTGATTCCCGAAGGATATAAACCCCCTGAAATTGAAATGGAAGCATCCCTGACCGAAGCTTCCGGGGTAAATGCCTACAATGTCTCCTTCACCGTGACCAATATCCCTGCCGGTGAATCGATCGAAAAAGCCACGGTTGATTTCGGGGACGGAACGGTTCTTGAAACCACCGATCTGAACGAGGTGCTTTCCAACACCTATATGCGCATGGGGAATTACAAGGTTACCGTTACTACCTCAACCTCGCTGGGAGAAATTGAACACACCTTTACAGCCAGTGTGGGGAGCAATCATCCCGATTATGAACCCTTCCTGCTGGATGCCATGGTGACCTACAACGACTTCTCCGAAGTCTCCATGGCCCCCATGAATGTGGATCTCGCGGGCGGAGGCGGTTATATCGAAGTGATTGACAATCCCGACCGGATCTACCCGAATAAAAGCGCTAAAGTGCTGAAATTTGTGAAGGAGAATTCGCAATGGGCAAATGCTTACATGGAACTGCCGGCCGGTTACCGCTTCGATCTGCGTCAACGGCATATCTTTAAAGTAATGGTTTACGGAAATGCTGGTGATGAAGTGCTGCTGAAACTCGAAAACACCGACAAGGGAGACGAGGCATGGCAGACAGGGACCTACGATCTCATCTACACCATTCAGGAAGACAACACCTGGGAAGTGGCGGAATTTGACATGTCGGGCGTAGGTGCAGGATTTGACTGGACCGGTGATATCTATACCAGTGATATCGTTACCGACGATAATTTCAATCACGGCTTTTACAACGTGGTCCGCATCATGGTCAATCCGGGGGTTGGCGACGGTACCTTCCAGTTATTGCTGGATGAGCTTTCCGGACCGCATGTGGAAGGACTGAAATCGGCTACCAGATAACATTTTTCCAAAAGGGGCCCCAACCAAAAGACGCTCAGGTTTGGGCCCCTTTTTAATCTTCTCATCACAAAAAAATGACTCCAAAAAAAGCAACATATCCCCTCGGCATTCTGCTTGTCTTTTTGCTCCTGGGTTGTGGTCCCCGGGAATCATCCCGGGATGCCGTCCCAATGAAACCGGAAGTGAAACAGCTGCTCCGGCAAATGACCCTGGATGAAAAAATTGGCCAGATGTTCCAGGCTCCGGACGGGTTTTATCCCGATGAAGCCGCATTAAAAGCGGCCGTCAGAAATGGGGAAGTGGGATCTTTTCTCAATATTCAGGGACCGGACAGGATCACAGAGATCCAGCGAATTGCCCGGGAGGAGAGCCGGCTGGGAATACCGCTGTTATTTGGCAGGGATGTCATCCACGGCTACCGGACCGTTTTTCCGATCCCGCTGGGAATGGCCTCCTCATGGGACACCACGCTGATCAGGAAAGCCATGCGGATCTCTGCTGTGGAGGCTGCATCCGCTGGAATCAACTGGACGTTTGCCCCCATGATCGATATCACGTGGGACCCCCGGTGGGGCCGGATCGCCGAAAGCTGCGGGGAAGCCCCTTTTCTTACTTCCCAATTTGCCAAAGCAATGGTCCGGGGCATCCAGGGACAACCGGACGACCCTTCGTCAATCGCCGCCTGTGCCAAACATTTTGTCGGATATGGCATGACCGAGGCCGGAAGGGATTATAACACCACTTACATCCCCGAACCGTTGTTGCGCAACGTGTACCTGAAACCCTTCAGGGCCGCACAGGAGGCGGGCGTGCTGACCTTCATGTCCGGTTTCAACGACCTGAACGGAGTCCCCGTATCGGGCAACTCCTTCACCCTGCAAACCATTTTAAGGGATGAATGGAATTATAACGGAATGGTGGTGAGCGACTGGGCGTCCATTGAAGAGATGATCGCCCACGGTTATGCCAGGAACAAAAAACATGCTGCTGAATTGGCCGTAAAAGCCGGCATTGACATGGAGATGGCCACCACCTCCTACAAAGAAAACCTGAAAACACTGGTCCGGGAAGGGAAAATCAATGAACAACTCATCAATGAACGGGTGGCCCGTATCCTGCATACAAAAATGAAACTCGGCCTTTTTGAAAAATCACCCGTCGATCTTGCCTCATGGCAGGATACCATCCTGGCAGCCTCCCACCGGAACCATGCCCGCAAGGTGGCCCGGAACAGCATGGTCTTATTAAAAAACAGCGATCAAATCCTTCCCCTGGAAAAAAATATCCGCTCCCTGGCAGTCATCGGCCCGCTGGCCGATGCCCCCCGCGACCAGCTGGGAACCTGGGTCTTTGACGGAAAAGAAGAAGATTCCGAAACACCCAGAAACACCCTCAGCCAATTGTTGGGGGACCGCATGCATTATGCAGCCGGACTGGAATACAGCCGGGACCGGTCCACCAAAGGATTCGGGGAAGCAATTGCGGCAGCAGGCAAATCAGAGGCCATCCTCTTTTTTGCCGGGGAGGAAGCCATCCTCTCAGGGGAAGCCAATTCCAGAGGGATCATCGACCTCCCGGGAATTCAAACGGAACTGATAACCGAACTGAAAAAAACCGGAAAACCGCTCATCGTCATTATCCTGGCAGGAAGACCCCTGGCCATTCAACAGGAATTAAAAATGGCCGATGCA
>JAGYMR010000439.1 GCA_018400515.1 Tangfeifania sp. | reverse complement strand
TGCCGTATCTATTTTGCCACCGGTGGTTTCCACCAGTTCCGAAAGGCAGTTAAGATGACCTCCGGCACCATGGTCGTGAATGGAGATGACGGGGTTTTCGTTCGATTCGCCCAGCGCCCGGATGGCGTTGTACACCCGTTTTTGCATTTCGGGGTTGGCACGCTGCACGGCGTTCAGTTCAATGGCATTTTCAAACTCACCGGTGGCCACCGAGGAGACAGCCCCGCCACCCATGCCGATGCGGTAATTGTCACCGCCCAGCAGCACCACTTTATCCCCTTTGCCGGGATTCTCCTTCAGACTCTGTTTTTTATTGGCAAAGCCGATGCCTCCGGCAAGCATGATCACCTTGTCGTAACCGTATTTTTTAAGTTTTTCAACATGTTCAAATGTTAAGACGGATCCGGCGATCAGCGGCTGCCCGAATTTGTTTCCAAAATCGCTGGCCCCGTTTGAGGCTTTGATCAGGATCTCTTCGGGGGTCTGGTAGAGCCAGTCACGTTCTGCTGTTGCCTGTTCCCACGGACGTTCCGTTTCTGTCCGGGGGTAGGAAGTCATGTATACCGCCGTGCCGGCAACGGGAAAGCTCCCCCTGCCTCCGGCCATGCGGTCGCGGATCTCACCCCCGGTGCCTGTTGATGCACCGTTAAATGGTTCCACGGTGGTGGGGAAGTTGTGGGTTTCGGCTTTCAGGGAAAGCACGGTTTCGATATCTCTTAACTCAAAAAAGTCGGGTTTGTCCTGCGTTTTAGGAGCAAACTGTGCTACTACGGGACCCTGAACGAACGAACAGTTGTCTTTGTAAGCCGACACAATTTTATTGGGATTGAGCTCCGAGGTTTTTTTAATCATCCGGAAGAGGGATGATTCCATCTCTTTCCCGTCGATAATGAATGTTCCATTAAAGATTTTATGGCGGCAGTGTTCAGAATTTACCTGGGCGAAACCATACACTTCGCTGTCGGTTAAGGGGCGTCCCAGGGCTTTTGATACGCTGTTGAGGTAATCAATCTCGTCGTCGCTGAGTGCCAGTCCTTCTTTCTGGTTGTATGCAGCAATATCCTCAACATTCAATATTGGCTCAGGCTGTTTTTCAATGGTAAACAATTTTTGGCTCAGTCCGTTGTATTTGCGCTGAAGCATGTGGTCGTATGCCGCATCTTCGTTTTCCACCGGGAGAAATTCTTCCATGCGGACAACGCCCTGAATGCCCATGTTCTGAACAATTTCAACGGCATTGGTGCTCCAGGGGGTAACCATTTCCCGGCGGGGACCGACAAACCAGCCATCCAGTGTTTCCCGGTTCAGGTACCGGGCATCCGGGAATAACCATGCGAATTTACCGGCGTCGTCAGGGGTCAGCGGCTGAAGGGATTCGACCGCGATGATTGATCTGTTTTGAGTGCTGAAAAAATGAATCATGCTGCAGCTAAATTTTGATAATGAACACGCTTTTTTTTACGTGGCAAAGATAGAAAATAATCACAGGTTGCCGCTGTTGCGTGAGCGGAATAAAGACAGAGATATGCTCAACCAGCGGTTTGATCCCGAGAAGGCAGGAGATTTCCTATTGATGCTTAGCCGGTGTAATTAGTCTGTCCATAAAGTCCGCTGACTGCGTTATGCTTGTCCTCAAAATGGTCATTTACGAGAATAGTAAACTCACATTTACATCTATTATTTCTTATCCGGAATAAATTCCAT
>JAGYMR010000438.1 GCA_018400515.1 Tangfeifania sp. | reverse complement strand
GCATGATCCATAATGCCAGTATCCATTTGTTCATCTGTTTAATATTTTATAATTATTTGAATAAAAATTAGTTAAAAATTTATCAGGCTCGTTCGTTTATTTTAGCGGTGTTCGACAGAATACGCAAGCGTATTTCATGCTTTTTTGTGTTATAAATCGTCATGGTCGTTTCATTCTTACGTTGCGCTATTTTTTGACAATCAGGTAATAAAGGGTTTTGTACTTTTCTCCGTCGATGGTAAAGGAGTTATTCCTCACAGGTAGGTTCCGGTTGGTCATCATGCCGTCCTGATCCAGCGCGATCACCTCAAAATTTCCCCCGTTTTTTACAGAGATGGCTGCCTTGACGGGTTCCATCAGCAGGGGGGCATCGCCAGTTGCGGTCAGCCGGGTTTTATCTTCTGTGTACGCATACTTCATTCCGGTATTCCGGGCTCTGGCCACGGCAGTTACAAGAATTTTTTCTGACTCTGCCAGGTTCCCGGCCGAAGTGAGGTCTGTCACAAATATCACCGAGAAAGGATTGTCGGTTGAGATTTCCCATTCTCCCAATGTAATCTTTTTATTTTCAGAAAAGCCAATGACCCCTTTTGTGCCTTTGGTATCGACGGTGACATATTTTTTATCCCCATAATTCCAGGTCAACTCCCCGGTGGCGGAACCTATTGATTGGGCATCCTGATCCATGTACCTGGAATACCCGGTTATGTCTGTTTCTTTTTGTTCATCAGTGAATTGAAGCGGAAACCGTCCGATGGCCAACATTTCGGGGGTGACTGTTCCTGAAAAACTTTTGTCGTCATATCCTTGTTCCACCAACTCTTTCGCATCGAGGATCCCCTCTGCCATGGAAGGAATATGCACATTCCGGGTACCAAGAACGGGACCTTCAGCAATGTCATCCCGGTAAATCATGCGGGCCAGGGCCGGATACAGTCCCATGTGCAGCGGACTGGTGGCATTGTAAATGCCGTGGCTTTCCGATTGCAGGTATTTAGAGAATCGCGGGATATCGGTGGCGAATGAGAAGGAGGCATCCCATCCCTGCAGCCCCATGCCGTAAACAGCAACCAGAGAGGCAGCTTCGGCTGTCCATTCATTGGGCACCAGGCTCATCCATTCCGACAATGAAAATGGCCGGTCGACCACCTGCTGAAGTCCGGTGCTTAACAGGCCCGATCCGGGTTGTGAGACAAGCGGGGTGTTTCTTACATTGCCTTCTGTCAGTTTGTGCCCGCCTGCACCGCCGCCAAAGTAGTTGTGGCGGTCAATCATCCCCGTCAGATAGTCGGCATGCAGGTTGTATAAATGCGAGAATCCTGATCCTGCCTGCCAGCAGGAACCGACCAGGACTCCCTTGTATCCGGTTTGGCGAACTGCTTTTTCGAATTTTTTGTAAAACTCCACCTGTTTTTCATATAAAAAGCGCATCTTGTCGAGTATGTGGGTTGGCATGCGACGATTTTTCTTTAAGGCATTGTTGTATTCATAGCTAAAGAGACTATGACTGGGCTGGGGATAAATGTTCTCTTTTTCGAGTGATTCTCCTTCGGGGATGTTTTTTGCTCCCCACGCTTTTTCAAGTGATTGCCGGTTGCCGTATTTGGCTTTCAGCCACTGCGAAAATTGCCGGCAGAGCAAAGCCCGGTATGTAGGGGCTTGTTCCAGTGACCGTTCAATGGCTCCCCAGAAAATGTTGTCTTCATTTTGAAATTCAATGACGACGTTCGGC
>JAGYMR010000437.1 GCA_018400515.1 Tangfeifania sp. | reverse complement strand
GTTGGTATCCGGATAGGTATACCAGCTTTCTACGTTCAAAAAGTCGGGAAGCCCTGCTTCAGAATAGTATACTTCCAGGAAATCCAGGGTTTCCTCATAAAATGCCTGGTTGCTTGTTCCCCCGCCTGAGGCACTGTTAAAGATGAGTCCGTATGCCATGTCATGATCCCTGCAATACTGTTCCAGGGCTTTCAGCATTTCCCCGTTATCGAATGTGATCCCAGGCCGGGAGGGCTCCTCTGTTTTTACATAATACGGTTTATAGGGGTTGTCGACTTCGACAAATGCAATTTTTTCACCCACTGCTTTCAGACGGCTGTTGATTTCATCAAGGACCTGATCAAACCGGTAACCGGTTCTGTAGGTAAATACGCCATTGTTGGTTCCGTAATGAAGGGTGCCATCGTAGGAAAAATCCCAGTTGGGAAAGTTGGTCAGGTAACCGATTTGAATGTTCGGGTATTTTTCATGGACTTCCTGAAAGAAGGCGACCGATGCATCAAAGGCCTCCTCCATGGTGATGTGTGGCTGTTCTTCAGGCACCAGCACTTTGGTAACTCTTTTTATCAGTCCGTCGGGACTCAGGTAGTCGAGTTTTCCACCGGCCTGGTAAATCTCATCCAGCGCAATGAACAGGTTTTCGGCAGAACCTTTGCCAATGGCCTCCGGGCCCTGGTCCATATTCACTTTGATCAATCCACTGTTTTCCATCGACAGGGTCAATTCATGGGCATTCAGGAACCAGATCATGGCGGGAACATTTATCTGGTCGAAATTGTGGGCGGATGGCATGATCCAGTCCTGCCGGGTATGAAACGAATGTGCTTTTCCGGCAGCCTGCGGCCACTGCTCCGGCCCATCCCCGGTAAAGAGGCCCGGCACGTCAGCAGAAAAGGGCGAAGGAGTAAACCAAAGTTCCTTTTTCCCCTGAAGCGAATAATCTTTTTCGGGGCCGGTAACAAAGGTGCCGCGGAGGGTATCGTTGCTGACACTGTTTTGGGCCACCAGGGCATATTCAAATTCGGTATTTTCCTCCAGAAGCGACAGGCTTGCATAGAGGGGGCCGTTTTCGACGGATGCATATTCATGGGTTTGGGCAGGCTCCCCGGCTTGCTGGTAAATGATCTTCCAGGATGCTATGTTCCCGTTATTCATAGCTGTTTTTACCGATATGGACGTTCCGTTTACGACCAGCGATTGTTCCTCTGACAGTTTGATGTTGGCCGGAATGCATGTTGAATCGGTATCCTGGGCTTCGGGGGTAAATGCATCTTCTGCAGTAAAGGCCAGCCAGTCAAGGCCATAAATCGCCGATCCCGGTGTATATCCCTCTACATTTTCGCTTTGGGGAAAATGAAAACGGCTGATTCGGACGTTTCCCTGCCAGTCTGCCTCGGTGCTCAGGTCGATGTGGTAATTGTTTTGTCCCGGAAAAAATTTGAAAAGCTTGCTTTTGAGTACATCCCCCTCAACTATCCATACAAACAAGGCATTTATCCCGGTTGAAGGAATATCTCCGGCATGTTCCAGTTTCAGTGAGAAGTGAAGGTGTTTCAGCTGCTCTGCATCGATCTCCTCCGTGGTGGAGGAGAAAAACCAGTTGCTTGTTTCTCCTTCTCTGTGGGTGAATTCAATGTGGCCTGACGGAATAAAATCATTGGACAAGTGATGGGAGGCGATAAACTCCCTGGGATGGTTGTATTGTCCCCAGTCTTCCATGCTGCAGTCGAAAGTC
>JAGYMR010000436.1 GCA_018400515.1 Tangfeifania sp. | reverse complement strand
TTCTCGCGTTCCGCGCGACAATCAAACCCAACAGGAGAGGCTGCGATCCTTGCATCTGGATCAAGCAGGGCGGCTGTTGAGGCTGATTCGGCGGGCGACTATTGTTTGAAAAACAATCTCAAAATAAAAGAATAGCGGATATACTGATGAAAAACAAATTAAACCGACGAAATTTCATTAACACCGCCTCTGTTGCAGGGATCGGGATCGCCGCGGGGTTTCCTTCCCTTGCTTTTGGAAAGAGCAGTGCTGCCCGGAAACCTGCCATACTTGGCGGACCAAAAGCATTTTCCGGCAACTGGCCTGATTGGCCGGTCATCGGGAAGGTTGAGGAAACCGAATTGTTAAACGTTTTAAACAGTGGTGCCTGGTGCCGGTTAGGGAGCAAAACGGCGGCAAGGTTTGAAAATGAACTTCAAAAACTTTTAGAGGCCCGTCATGTCCTCGGCACTTCAAGCGGAACAGCTGCACTTTATGCTATGCTGGGGGCGCTTGATATTGGTCCAGGCGATGAAGTGATCATTCCACCTTATACATTCATTGCTACTTACAATGTAATCCCCCTGCATTATGCCTTGCCGGTATTTGTTGATACGGATATCGAAAGTTTTCAGATAGATGCCGGCAAGATTGAAGCTGCCATTACCGACCGGACCCGGGTAATTATGCCGGTACATATCGGCGGATTTCCCGCTGATCTGGATAAAATCACGGAAGTTGCCGCTAAATATAAAATCCCTGTTCTGGAAGATGCCTGCCAGGCACATTTTGCTGAATGGAAGGGAAAAAGTGTCGGCAAATGGGGACTGGCCGGAGCCTATAGTTTTCAGGCAACCAAAAACCTGAATTCAGGGGAGGGAGGAGCCATCATTACCGATAATGAGGATTTTTTGCATAAGTGCTGGAGCTTTCATCATCAGGGGCAGTCCGCCGACTCGGCCAGCATCCTGCCAGGAACAGGAACAAGAGGCTCCAACCTGCGAATTACCGAATTTCAGGCGGGTATCCTTTTGGCTCAGATGACAAGATTGGCTGATCAGGCTGAAAAAAGATCAGAGAATGCGGCTTATCTTTCATCCATGTTAAAAGAAATTCCGGGTATCGAACCTGCAAAACTTTATGAGGGGGTTACAAGAAGTGCTTATCATCTTTATATGTTCCGTTTTGACAAAGAAAAATTTTCGGGCATGGACCGTTCGAAGTTCCTTCAGGCGCTCAATGCTGAAGGAGTCCCCTGTTCCGCGGGTTACGGTCCGTTAACCCGGGATGCTTATGTGACCAACCTGGCGAAAAACAAGCATTACCTGAGTATTTATGGAGAAAAAACCATGAAAAACTGGCTTGAACGGATCTCTTGTCCCCAAAATGATAAATTATGCACCGCCGAGGCGGTCTGGTTTTTTCAAACGATGCTCCTTGGCGCTAAAAAGGATATGGAAAAAATTGCAAAGGCCGTTCATAAAATTTCACAGTATGCCACCGAAATTGCCAAAGCCTGATTTTTTTCTTCTGCTCCTGATCTTTTTTTCCGGTCCGGTCTCTGCACAACAAATCTATCAGGCCGGGCTTTCCCGGGAAAGTATAGAACCCTCGACGAACCTGATCTCTTTATCCCTGGGCGGATATGCCGCTCCGTGGGAAGGCCGCTTTACCCTCCAGTGGATTCAGAAAGATCGTTTGATGCCGGTTCATATAAAGTGGCAATTATTAAGGATGCTCATAAGTTAAGTATAGAGGCTGCTAACGCA
>JAGYMR010000435.1 GCA_018400515.1 Tangfeifania sp. | reverse complement strand
TCAAAGTGATACGAGCGGGAAAAATCGATCAATTCAATGTCGCTGTAACGGGGCGTGATCTCCTCTTTTTCCGGCAGCGCGGCTAACGGTGTGCCTGTAAATTTTAAATCCGCGATTACAGGCCTGTGGTCGCAGTCCATGGACGGCCCGACCTTGGCATTGAGCACTTCCCAATTCTTATCACACAGGATATGATCGATGCGGACCCCGTGGAACAAAAAGAATTTGGTGTGGCCCAGCCCCTGTCCGCGTTTGGAAAACGTGTTTTGCAGGAAAGCCCAGTTTTTCCGGAAAATCGGATGAATGGTCGTCATGTTGAAGTCCCCGCTGGCGATCACGTTTGCATGGGGCCGGATAAAGGCGGCGGCTTTTTCTGTTTGTTCTTTTTGTGATTTCGTGACTTCTTTTATTTTTTTAGCATCTGAAAATCCATTTTTTATTAAGGCTTCGATCCCGGGTCTGGGTGTTATTAAATGGATATTGAAAAAAGTGATGGAAGCGCCTTTTCCAGAAATAAGGTATTTATTAAAAGCGCCTTGCGCATCCGCCTCCTGCAGGTCCAGGTGCGTGATAAGCGCGAACCCGTTTTTAAAGGAACCCTGCCACTCTTTATCCGGAAGTGTTTTTTGAACCCTTTCCAGAAGATACCGGGCATAGCCGGCTTCCTGCAGCGCGATAATATCCGGCCGGGTTTCCTGGATGAAATCCATGAATTTGTTTTGATTGAAGCGGATACCCACATCCCTGTCCCTGCCGATATTCATGCTCACAACGCGGATCACATCATCGGACCGGTACCGGGTCCAGTCTGCCGGTGTCATATTCCATTGCAGGTTCATGATGCCCAGCAGGATGATCAGAATGCCGATATCCTGGACCAGGATCAATTTCCACTGATGCGTGTACAGCGCAAAAATAAAAAGGATGGCGATCGGTATGAAAAGCAGATACAGAGGCCCCAGCTGCAGCAGATTGGCCAGCCACCACAAATTTTGCGGCCAGAACCGCATTGCCGCCAAAGCGATGAGGATAAACAGATATAGGTATGTCAGGAGGCTCAGTATTTTTTTCATTTTTTTAAAAGTAGGGACAGACTGTTCTATGTCAATAAGCCGGTAACCAAATGGGTTTTAGGGCTTCTTATAAAATTATTTGGGCGAAGATTTCAGGATAAACACGGAACCGTTATGCGAGTTTGATTTTAGCTGAATTGTCGCTAAAATCACTGTTTGAGCAGAAGGGTTCCGTGTTTGTCCTAAGGTATTTCAGTCACCTAAATATTGCCGAACAACAGACAGACGCGACTTTTCTGTTGTTTTTACCGTCACTGCTTTCCCCCATTTTCGCCGAAAATGGATGGCATATCAACCATTTTCCAGCCGGCTTTCTTCCCTATTTTCCAACAGCGCAGCGGGCTCTATTTTTACGGCCCTCTTTAAGATACCATTGCACCATATCGTTCAAACCCAGGTCTGTGGAATATTTTTGAACATATCCGAGATTCCTTACCTTGTCGGATCCGTGCAGGGTGTTCATGCCGAATTTTTTGATCCGGTTAGCGGTGATCGGCAGATTTTTGTTAAGGCATTTGGCCAGAAGGTCCAGAGGTGATGCCAACGCCACGGCAAGGTTTAACGGGATCCGGAACTTCAGGGGTTTGCGCCCCAGTTCCTTGCGGATCAGATTCGCGAATTCCAAAGAGGTCTTATGCGGATAATCCGAGTAATTGATCACCTCAAATCCGGGTGCCATACGGTCGATCA
>JAGYMR010000434.1 GCA_018400515.1 Tangfeifania sp. | reverse complement strand
CAATACAGGTACCGGAACCGTGCATGTGAATGGTGCTGGCTTAAGCAACCCGTTTTTCTTTTCCATGTACCATGCTCCCAATACCGGAGGGACTACTCCCGGACTGACCATGAGCGACCGCAGTGGCAATCCGGCCATGGTTGTTTACGACTGGGAGGCACAAGTTAACGGAAAGGCCTTAAATCCGGCGGCGTATGCTTTCGGCTCGGGGGCCGTAAATAATTATGAGCGTTTTATTACCGTGGTGCCCGTGGATGAATATAATTCAATACAGGCAGGGAGTAACATTCGCTTTAAAATTATGCAAATTACAGGCGGTGATGAATATACCGATGAAACCTTTGCGGAAAATGAATTCCAATACTGGCCCGAATTGCGCGCTGAGTCAAACAGTGGGGAGATTATTTCACAGTTTCCCATTCATGTGAAGGCGGCGAACAACCGGTTTGATATCACCATAAACAAAGGTTATAACCGGATTCCGGTCAAGGCGAGTGGTTTCAGCTCTTTAGACGGGCTCTGGGCCTATGTGGCCACCAATGGTGAATTAGTTCCCGCATACGGGGGTGATCAGAACGATGCCTGGTATAATACCTGGGTGGCACAGGACAGCACCTATGGAGTTACTTTTTTAATTGATAAACCCGATAGCGAAGTTCCTGCCCGGGTGAAAGCAATTACTACTGAACCCGATGATGACTTTTTTGAATTGACAGCGATCCCTTCGCATGAAGCAGAAAAGCAGATGACCTTCTATCCCAATCCTGCTTCCAGTTGGCTGACTATAAAGAAAAACAATGCCCTGCCTTCTGCTCTCTACATTTATGATATGAGCGGGGCGCTGGTGAAGCAGGTGAAACTGGATGACCGGGTAAACCAAATAGAACTTGGATTGCCTTCGGGAACCTACCTTATTAAGGATCTCTCCGAAGGCACAAATGAAATAACGGTGGGAAAATTAATTGTTCGGAATTAAATGCCGGAGGAATTCGGGGAGCATCCGGATTAGCAATTTTCAGGATCATTTCCTATTTTTATACATTCTGAAATTTTGGAAACTATGTACAGGAAAATTTTTCACAGAAAGTACCTGCCGTGGATTTTAACATTTATAACAGCAGCCCTTCTTTACCATTGTACTTCCTCCACAAAGCAGCCGGAGGATCCTCAGCAAAATAGTCCGGAAGATCTGAAGGAAGAAATTATGCGTATGCCAAATTTCTGTGCTCACGAACACTGGGGGAGTATTGATGCCATCGGGGGATACCAGTCCTTTTATAACGGTTTCAGGAGTGATGTCATTGCAGGAGCTACCCCTGTAAGGGAAGTTACTGTATGGGACATAATTTTTGATCCCTATTTTAGCGGAATGCTTGCCGGAGCAGGGGTGGATCCCAACCGGCGGGCCCGGGATGCTGGTTATGATTCCCTCCGGTCGTGGTGGAAAAATGATTCCCCGGCTGCGCTAAAAGGATTCCGGAAAGATATTTTTCCCTTAATGACCAACAGCATTGTGCAGACCCTCTTTGGAGGGATTGAAGCGCTGTATGATGTCAGCCTCCATTCTTTTGAACCCGGTGAATGGCTGAAAGCCGATTCCCTGATCCGTTCCGCCTATGCGGACATGTTTTCCGGGATTCCCCGGGCGATGGAAAAGGCGCATTTTACTGAACTGATCCGTCCCGTGCAACCGGAGTTTTATCTGCTGAAGGAATCCACTCAAACGAAGAAAGAGGAAATGGCCTTCACCCACACGGTGCTGCG
>JAGYMR010000433.1 GCA_018400515.1 Tangfeifania sp. | reverse complement strand
ACCCCACTTCACCAATGGATAAAATGTTTTTCCCCGGAAAAAAATGATACAGCGGTTTTTTTTCGATGGGATCGGTTCCCAAAGCAGCAACCCGGTCATAAACATGCGTAATTAATCGTCCGTCAACATTCTGCCGGACTTTGCAATTTCCCGTTTGGGACTCTTTTAACACACAAAACCACGGACAAAGGGTGCATTTTACCACCTGGTCATTCCCCTTTTCATAAAAAAGTGCTTCCTTCATAAAACAGACTCCTTTTTTCAAAGGTACGAAAATAACAAGGTTCGGTTATCCGCATTGCTAACCAAAATCCGGAACCTTTTCTTCAGGCCAATCGGTTCAGCTTTCCTCCCTCCGGAAGTTGCCCGGCTCTGTTATTCTGTAATTCCCGGATTAAAAAAAATGATTATATTACATGCAGGTTTTTTGATTAGATTTTAGTCAATATGAGTCAGGGGAAAATTGAAAAAAAACTTAACATTCTGGCAGATGCAGCCAAATACGATGCTTCCTGCGCATCAAGCGGGAGCAACAGGGGGAACACCTCCGGGGGTATTGGCAGCGGAGCAACAAGCGGGGTATGCCACAGTTTTACAGATGACGGACGATGTGTCAGTCTCTTTAAGATATTAATGACCAATTACTGCATTTATGATTGTGCTTATTGTATTAACCGAAAGAGTAATGACCGCCCGCGTGCTACATTCACGGTGGACGAAATCGTGAATTTAACAATTGAATTTTACCGGAGAAATTTTGTGGAAGGCCTTTTTTTAAGCTCCGGGGTGATAAAAAACCCTGATTACACCATGGAAAAAATGGTGGCAGTAGCCCGCAAGCTCAGACTGGAAAAGAACTACAACGGTTATATTCACCTGAAGGCCATTCCAGGTGCGAGCCCGGAACTTATCCAACAGGCCGGACTTTTTGCCGACCGGCTTAGCGTGAACATTGAAATACCCACAGAACAGAACCTGAAAAAACTTGCTCCCGGAAAAAATTTCCCAGGCATAATAACCCCAATGGATCAGATAAAACATTCGATTCTGACAAGCAAAGAAGAACGAAAAAAATTCAGGAAGGCTCCCCGCTTTGCACCTGCCGGCCAAAGCACCCAATTAATTATCGGAGCAAGTCCGGAAACCGACCGCCAGATTATCTTATTATCCTCCCGTCTTTACCAGGTGCAACAACTCAAAAGGGTGTATTTTTCGGGCTACATCCCGGTGAACACCTATGATGAGCGGCTTCCGGCCATAAATAAACCCCCGCTGGTCCGCGAAAACCGGCTCTACCAGAGCGACTGGCTTATGCGTTTTTACCGATTTAAAGCAGAAGAAATTCTTCCCGAAGACCACCCCTTCCTGGACCTGGATTTCGACCCCAAACTGGGCTATGCCTTACGGAACCTTTACCTTTTCCCTGTGGATGTTAATAAGGCCGATTATGAAATGATCCTTCGCATCCCCGGAGTTGGGGTGCAATCGGCTCAACGCATTATCAAAGCCCGAAAACACCGGAGACTCACGTTTTATCACCTCAAAAAAATCGGGGTGGTAATGAAACGGGCAAAATACTTTATCCAAAGCAACGAACTGCCCGCTTCCTTTGGTTCGAATTGGGGACCGGACAGGCTCAGGAAACAATTGATACGTGAAAATTATCCCCGGAGAAAAAAAGAACCCGATACCCAATTGAGTTTATTTCAGGACTATCAACCTATTCTCCCGGTTGCACATTAAAAAAATTTTAACTGTTGGAAAGGGATCATCACGGGGA
>JAGYMR010000432.1 GCA_018400515.1 Tangfeifania sp. | reverse complement strand
TCCGGAATCTCCCTTCTTGTACGATATGGTTGTTGCGCTGCTGCGTGACGGTGAGAAAGTGGATGAGGTGAAGAGTTATTTCGGCATGCGAAAGATCTCCACCAGTCGCGATGAAAACGGGATCGTGAGGATGCAACTGAATAACAGGGATTATTTCCAGTTCGGTCCGCTCGACCAGGGATGGTGGCCCGACGGATTGTATACAGCCCCGACGGACGAAGCCCTGCTTTATGATATTCAAAAGACGAAAGACTTTGGGTTTAACATGATCCGGAAGCATGTGAAGGTGGAACCTGCCCGCTGGTATTACCACTGCGACCGCGAAGGAATTCTGGTTTGGCAGGATATGCCCAGTGGCGATGGCTTCCCGGAATGGCAGTCGCGGAAATATTTTGACGGAGCCGAACTTCAGCGAAGTGCCGAGTCGGAAGAAAATTTCCGGCGTGAATGGAGGGAAGTGATGGATTTAACCATCTCCAATCCAAGTGTGGTCGTGTGGGTACCCTTTAATGAGCGCTGGGGACAGTTTAAAACCCCGGAGATTGTGGAGTGGACCAAAGATTACGATCCTTCCCGGCTGGTGAATCCGGCCAGCGGAGGCAATCATTACCAGGTGGGAGATATTCTGGATATGCACAATTATCCGAATCCTGTGATGGGATTGTTTGATTCGCAACGGGTAAATGTGCTGGGTGAATACGGCGGAATTGGTCTGGCCATAGAAGGTCATCTCTGGGAAGAAGGCCGCAACTGGGGGTATATTCAGTATAAAACACCGGAGGAGGCGACGAAAGTCTACCTCGAACTGGCAGATAAACTGAAGGAACTAATCCCGTATGGTTATTCCGCAGCTGTTTATACCCAAACCACTGATGTGGAATCGGAGGTGAACGGATTGATGACCTACGACCGGAAAGTGATCAAACTCATTGAAGAGCAGATACGAAAGAAAAATCGTGAGATATCCGGTTTTTTCTAATCACAAACGGATTCAATCCCCAGTGCGTCAAAAACATTCCCGATCCGGTTGATCAGGGTGATTTTTTCACTTCCGGCGAAAAGAAGTCCGATCAGGTTGTTGCTTTCGTTGAGTACTGCAGAACCGCTATCGCCATAACTGCTCATCGGACTTGCAATCAATTGATCGGTAAACAGCGCTGTCCGGGGTCCATAATTCACTAATGCCGTTACATCAACCTGTTGAATAATTCCTGCGGTCAGACCGGTGGAGCGTCCGCTTTTTTTGATTTTCATACCGAGCTCTCCGGTCTGAACAGTTTCTATTTTGCCAATTTCCAGAATCTCCGCGGTCACATTTTCAGGATTCAATGGCCTGGCAAGGGCACAATCAACCATATTCTCAGCCATTGCCGGCACCGGATTGATTTGTACTCCTGTTTTGATGATTTTTTGGAGATGAAGAGCCTTAATGATCCCGGCCACTCTTTTCATGAAGCTGCATTTAGGCCTTTCGCGATCAAAATTTTCCAGGAAATGCAACGGCATAAATTCACTCAGTTCGGCAAACCGGTCCCGGGGAGTTTTGCCACCGTCGTCCGGACCGGGCTGCAAAATGGGATCATGGACCGATGCTTCATTGCAATTGGCAAGTACATGGTTATTTGACAGCATGTAACTGATCCCTCTCTTTTTGACCAGACATGCCAGGGTCCCCGTGCTAACCCGGAATTGTCCCGTGCTTACCCCTCCCGGAACCGGCCTGAACCTGTCTTTTGGCGATTGAAAGGCATGTAGAAGTCCGGCAGATTGCACATCGGTGGGAATG
>JAGYMR010000431.1 GCA_018400515.1 Tangfeifania sp. | reverse complement strand
TGTTTTGTTGTTTCAATTTTTCCATTATCGGGGTTCGCGAAATAACAGGAAAGAGCCGGCATGAGGGGCGAGCTTTGTGGAGAACGATTTTCCAATCTCTCCCAAATCTTCTGCAGAAAAAACATCCCGGATTTTTGCTTTTTCGGAAATGCCGAGTTCCGCGGGTGAGATTTTTTTGATGCATATGGTATTTATTGTCCGTTATTTCACATATTCCGGATTCAATGCATCGGGTACCGGAGCGCGGGTCTCTTTCCGCCAGTTTTCCAAAATTTCCAGTAATTCATTTCGTTTTTCCGGATTTGTTGATGCCAGGTTGTTTTTTTCGCCGATGTCCTCTTTCAGGTTATAGAGCTCCAGGTTGTTGTTCTCAAAGTATTGGATGAGTTTCCAGTCTCCCAGTCTTACTGCCGATCCCGGGCGGGTACGGAACAATGGATCCTGTGTCGGATCGCCCTCTTTCAGATAGGCTTGCAGGTATATGGGGAAATGCCAGAATAGCGGCCTTTGTTCAAGCGTCCCATCTCCGGTCAGAACGGGCAGGATGCTCTTCCCGTCCAGCTTCTTCCCTCCGGTTTTTTCAATGCCGGCCACTTCCAGCAGGGTCGGATAAAAATCGATGTTCGAGACAGGCACATCCGATTTCGTTTCGCCCCTGATTTTTCCTTTCCAGTATACAAACATCGGCTCGCGTATGCCTCCTTCATAGTATGAGCCTTTCCCGGAGCGGAGGGGCAGCTGTTTGGTGATGGCATAATGGCCGCCATTGTCGGATGTGAAGAGGATGAAAGTATTTTCCATTTTTCCTGATCTCTTCAGTTCATCTGCCAGCCGGCCGATTTGTGTGTCGAGGTTTTCCACCATGGTGGCATAATCCGGATTGTTTTGTCCGTTCCATCCCGGTTTGTCCCGGTATTTAGGCAACAGGTCATGAACCGGCTGAATGGGAGTGTGGACGGCGTAGGGTGAATAGTATAAAAAGAACGGTTTATCCTGAACCGATTGCAGGAATTCCAGGGTTTTATCCATGATCAGGTTGGTCAGGTAATACTCTTCAGACGGGGCTTCCAGCGGAACATTCCTGTAAGGAGGATAGTAACTGGACGGATGACCGGCATGGGTGCCTCCGATACTCAGATCGAATCCCTGTGTTACCGGATTTTCTCCCAGGTGCCATTTGCCGGCCTGGCAGGTTGTATAACCTGCATCTTTCAGGGCTTCGGCCAGGGTATACTGACTGTCGGGCAGCACGGTGTTGTTGGTAACGGGAATGAGCTTCCGGTTTTTGCTGTTCCCACGGTCTGAATTTCCGACCGTGTAAATCCCGTGGCGTGGCGTCCATTGCCCGCTCATCAGACAGGCCCGGCTGGGTGCGCAGTTTGAGGCGGTGGCATAGGCATTGGTGAAGATCATTCCTCCGGCTGCCAGGGCATCCAGATTCGGAGTTTCATAATATTCTGATCCCATGAACCCCACATCCCGCCATCCCATGTCGTCGATGTTGATCAGCAGAATATTCGGTGCCCGGTGATCACTTTGGGAGGTATTGCGCGTGCATTGAAGAAAACAACCCTGAATGAGAACCAGAAAGAATAGAAAAGGTTTGATGTTCATGTTGAAGATTTTGCACCAAATGTAACGATTTTTGAAAATCAGGCGGTGATTTTTAATAGCTAATCCTGCCAGACTGAATAGCTTTTTTGTAATTTTTTACATGTAATTGTTTATGATGCTTCACAATGAGCAGTGACCAATGATTTTTTGTGTTTGATAAAACATGCTCGTTTCATTTTTCTTTCTTCAC
>JAGYMR010000430.1 GCA_018400515.1 Tangfeifania sp. | reverse complement strand
AAAAAGAAAAACCCGAACAACCCGAAAAAATACACCTCGGAAAGGCCAGACTAACAGGAGCCTCTCTCTCACCATCGGGAAATTATGTAATATACACGTATTTTGAAAGCGCCGGGGATGCCAAAGCCACTTCTGTCCCTCACTTTGTAACCGAAAACGGGTACATTCGCAACGAAAAAGCCCGTCCAAAGGTAGGCAGTCCCGAAGGAAAAATGCTCACCGGCATTTTTGATATCGCAGAAAATAACACCATTGCTGTGGAGGTTTCAGGACTCCCGGGGTTAAAAGATTTGCCCGGTTATTTATCGGAATACCCCGGTCAAATGCCTGAAGACAGTTCTGAAATAAAGGAGCGCGCCGTCAACCTTTTGCAGCCGGTATGGCATCAGGAAAAAGACATTGCCGTGTTGACCGCACTTTCGCATGACAACAAAGACCGCTGGATTGTGTTGCTTGATGCTGCCACCGGGGAACTGAAATTGCTCGACCGCCAAAGGGATGAAGCATGGATTGGAGGCCCCGGGATCGGTGGATGGGGGCTTTCGGGCGGAGCTACCGGCTGGATGCCCGATGGTAAATCCGTTTGGTTCCACACCGAAGCTACGGGTTATTCCCATTTGGTAGCGGTCAATACCGAGACAGGCCAAAAGAGGGCACTCACCTCGGGAAAATTTGAGGTTTCAGATGCTTTTATCTCCAAAGACAAAAAATATTTCTACTTTACTGCCAATAAAGTGCATCCCGGCGTAAAACATTTTTACCGAATGCCTGTAGAGGGAGGACCATTAACTCAAATCTCATCCATGGAAGGCAACAATGAGGCCACCCTCTCCCCCGATGAAAAAATGGTGGCCATTCGTTACTCGGCTGCCAACAAACCCTGGGAGTTATACCTCCAAAAGAACAAACCCGGGGCCGAACCGGAGCAGATCACGCATTCAACCACAGAGGCCTTTAACAGCTATGCGTGGCGGATGCCTGAGTTTATCACCTTTAAAGCCCGCGACGGAGCTGAAGTACATGCCCGCTTGTACCGGCCCGAAAATCCCCAAAAAAATGGTCCGGCCGTGATTTTTGTGCATGGTGCCGGTTACCTGCAAAACGCGCATAAGTGGTGGAGCAGCTATTTCAGGGAGTACCAGTTCCATAATTTCCTTGTAGATAACGGGTATACCGTTCTTGACATCGATTACAGGGGAAGTGCCGGCTATGGCCGCGACTGGAGAACGGCCATTTACCGTCATATGGGAGGAAAAGACCTTACCGACCAGGTAGACGGAGCCCGATTGCTGGTGGAAAAATATGAAGTTTCACCCGGGAAGACAGGCATCTACGGGGGTTCTTACGGCGGCTTTATCACGCTGATGGCACTCTTTAAGGAGGCTGATACCTTTGCAGCAGGGGCCGCTTTGCGTTCGGTAACCGACTGGGCTCATTATAACCACGGCTACACGTCAAATATCCTGAACACCCCGGAAAAGGACAGTCTCGCTTTTGTAAGGAGCTCCCCCATCTATTTTGCAGAAGGACTCGAAGACCCGCTGCTCATGTGCCATGGCATGGTGGATGACAATGTCCAGTTCCATGATATCGTCAGGCTCACCCAGCGCCTCATCGAACTGGGTAAAGAAAACTGGGAGCTGGCCGTTTACCCGCTGGAAGCCCATGGATTCCGTGAACCCAGTAGCTGGACCGACGAATACAAACGGATTTATAAACTGTTTGAGGAAAACCTGAAAGAATAACGGCCGGCAACCAGCCCCTGTAAATGGATAAGAATAAAAAGCAAGCTACTCCTCCAGCCCGTAAT
>JAGYMR010000043.1 GCA_018400515.1 Tangfeifania sp. | reverse complement strand
GTCTCTCTCCGCAATATTCGGTCCGCCAAATTTGTTGTATGCTTTTGTCCTTTCCACCCATAAACCCAAACGGATTAATGTCCACCTGCGATCCTCCTCATATCCCAGTTCCCGGATTCTTTCTTCCAGAATGAAATCCAGGTCCATATCATTGGCGGAAATCTCACTTGCATTGGACCTGCGCCGGAGGACATTAATGGTTTCAGCAGCATCCCCCGGCCGGTCAAGCAGGAGCTGTGCCTCTGCTTTCAAAAGGTAGGTTTCGGCCAGTCTTTTGCAGACATGATCATTATAAGTGGATTTCTCTTTGGGGGATTCGGCATTGGATGCCCAGTCATATTTCCTTGAATAAGGCCAGTCATAACGTTGGACCGTTTCATTTGAAAGCGGAACACTCCAGTCAAGCCAGAGGGTATCCCCGTATTGATAACCTTCGGGCAAAATATCGGCATCAATCGGGGCATTTTCTTCCGCATTCCGGAGGACAAAATATTTCCGGATAGCGGTATGTGAAAAACGGTCATCCTGGGGTTCATAAAGGTCTAACGCATACTTTGTCAAAGCCACCCGGGCCTGCCCCCTGCCCCCTCTTTGCTGGGTAATTTGAAGGGGGGCGGTACCATTGACGGTCAGGTTGTAGTACATGGACATCACCGCGTTCCGCAGGCCTGCCCGTGAACCGCCGCTGATAAATTCATCGTACTGCAAAACCCAGAGTGCTTCCGTGTTCCCTTCCTGACGATTTGCATTGCCATCATAGAACATATCCATGTAAGGAACTCCGGGTTTATCGGTATTGACTCCGTACCTTTCGGTAATAAGCTGATACTGGGGCGTATTGATCGCCTGGTTGGCAAAATAGAGCGCGCTGTCCGGTTTTCCCAGGTCAAGGTACATTTCGGAAAGGTAGGTCTGAACAGCTCCTTTGCTCATCCTGCCGGGGATTGGTTCAACAGGAATGCTCCTCTCCCCCCGGAGAAAATCATTGATAACCTGCCGTTTTACGATATCAACAGGCGTTCGCTCCCAATCGGTTTTAATGGCATCGCCGGAGGATTCTTCCAGGTTCAGGGGAACATCCCCCCACCCAAAGGCCAAATGCCGGTAGGCCCAGGCGCGGATGGCCGATGCTTCGGCAATCACCCGCTCTTTGTTTTCCGAAGGAGTTGCATCTCCTCCACTCCAGTCAATCCCCTCTTTTTCCGCATTGTTGATAATGGTATTGGCCGCATTAATCACCTCGTAAAGCGAGACAAAATACTCATTCAGCCAGTAATTCTGCGGGTTGTTATGGACACCCCAAAATGCAATCCAGGTAAAAAGGCCTCCGTTGGGTTGCCAGCAACACAAAGCATCCGTCCCAAGCCGCGGCCAGATCCACCACCGGGCATTGCTCTTATTATAGCCCCAATGTTTCCGGGCCAGGGAATAAAGGCCGTTCAGGCCGGTTTCCATACCTTCCAGGGAGGTATACAAGGTATTGGTGGTTAAAAGATGCGGGGGCTTTTCCTCCAGTATTTCTTCTGAACATCCAAAAAGGAATATAAATAACAGAAATACAGCAGCACTATTAATTATTTTTGATTTCGGTTTCATACTAATTCAATTTACAGGGTTACTTAAAATCCAACTTTTACTCCCAAAACAAATTCCATCTGAATCGGAACGTCGTGCTCGCCATACCCGGCAGGCAACTCCGGATCCGTACCAATCCATGATGTGAATGTATACAGGTTGCGTCCCGTGAGATAAACCTTTAACCGGTCAACCCGGGCTCCCTGGTTGAGCGGAACATCATACCCCAGGGATACATCTTTGATGCGCAAAAAACTGGCATCCTCCACCCACGGAATTCCTACTCCGGCCATCATGTGCGTGAAAACACCAATTTTGTTATACGTATTGGTAGGATTGTCGGGTGTCCACCAATCCTTTGGCCGTGTGGCCAGGGCCACTTCAGTATCAGCTGCATCGTTCATCAGGTAATTATGTTTCGTTACCCCGTACACCCCATACATAAAAACATCCAGCGAGAAATTCTTATAAGAGAAGGTATTGGTCATTCCACCCATGAATTTTGGGTCTCTTTGCCCGAGGATTTGCATATCTCTAATATCCATGGCGTCATCCTTATTCACATCTTCTCCTTTGGCATAACCAGGCTCCGCTTCATATACAGCAGCTTCGTCAGCCTCATCAAGCTGCCAGGTTCCCAAACGTTTATAATCAAAAACCACCGCAATCGGCTCCCCGATAAACCACCGGCTACCGATGTCATCAATCTCATTGCCCTCTTCATCCAGTTCTCCGTAGAGCGACACAATCTTATTCCTGTTCGTACTGAAATTTAATTGGGTTGACCATTTAAAATCCCCCCCGTCGATGTTCCTGGAAAAGACAGACAATTCAAACCCCACATTCTCTGTTTTACCAATGTTCTGGGTGATCTGATCAATTCCATGAATGGGAGAAATCGACCTGCTTAACAGCAGGTCTTCGGTGTTTGATTTATATAAATTCAAGTCACCACTGATCCTGTCCGATAACATGATGAAATCCACCCCAAAATTCAGGGTAGCGGTCGATTCCCACCCCAGGGTACTTTGGCCCAGAACGGAAGGAATGAAACCGGGCATGCTGGTATTCAGATTCAGATTATTCTCTTCTTCCAGCCGGGTGATGCTTTCATAAGGTTTAACGGCCTGATTCCCGTTTTTACCCCAGGATGCCCTCAGCTTCAATTGACTGAAAAGATCCTGCCAGGGAAAAAACGCCTCCTGCGCAATATTATATCCCAGGGCAAAGGAGGGAAAAACCCCAAATTTTGTATTTTCCCCGAATCCGGAGTATCCGTCGCGGCGAACGGTAAAAGTGGCAAGGTACCGGCTGTCGAAAACATAGTTCAACCGGAACATCTGGGATAGCAAAGCCGTCCTGTAATAATCAAAATTGGCATTGGTGCTTTGCGCCTGCCGGGCGGCATAAAACGTAAGAAAATCATTCGGGAAATCCTCCATTTCACTGCCTTTTGATTTAAATTCGTTTTTCTCATAACTGTAGAGGGCAGTGGCATTGACACTGTGAAGTCCGAAGTCCCGGTCATACGAAAGGATATTGTCAACGGTTATGTTGTTCATCAGTGTATTGGTCACAATGCCAATCCCGTTGCTTTCGAATCCCGATGTGGAGTTTCTTCCCCGGTAGGTATCCTGGTCTGAAAACCGGAGGCCCAGCCCTGTGTTATTCCTGAAGCTCAAACCTTTAACAAAGGGAATATCAACGGCGGCAAAAAGATTGCTGTTTATCTGGTACACTTTGTTTGTGTCCTCATAAAGCGTACGGCTGAGCGGGTTTTCATAATGGGGATCCCACTCGTACGGATAAATGGTTAAACTGCCGTCTTCATTGTATGCCTCAGAAAGCGGACTGATATACCCATAACCGTAGGTCCTGCGTATTTGTGCCGGCTGCCCGCTATTGTCGTTGAAAGCCATGCTGGTATTTGTGCCCAGGGAAAGAATTCCCAGTTGCTGTTCAAAATTTATCCGCCCGGTAATTCGCTGGTAATGGTCATTAACAGCAATGCCTTTAACATCGAGTAAATTTCCCGATATGTAATACTGATTATTCTCAGAACCGCCCGATATTGACAGCGTGTGATCATGGGTATGGCCGGCGGGGTTCATTACAAGATCGGCCCAGTCAACGAACTCGCCCGATTCGTATATCTCCAGCTCTTTGGGTTTAAAGGCCCCGGGGTCAATGGTTTTTTTATATTGATAAAACTCCTCGCCCGTCATGGTTTCAGGGAAATTATACGCCGTTTTCAGGGAGTATTTCCCGTCGTAAGTCAATTTTGCTTTCCCCTTGGTTCCTTTTTTAGTGGTAATAATAATCACCCCGTTGGCACCCCGCGAACCATAAATAGCAGTGGAAGAGGCATCTTTTAAAACATCGATGCTTTCAACATCCGAGGGATTGAAGTCATTTAATCCTCCGTTATAAGGAATCCCGTCCACAATGATCAGGGGATTGTTACCGGCTGTAATGGAATTCCGTCCCCGTATCATAATGCTTTGCTCCGGAGCGGCCCGTGCGGAGGTTTGCGTGACTAAAATTCCCGGAATGGCTCCCTGAATGGCTTCAGCAATATTCACATTGGGTTTCATATCCAGCCGGTCCTCCGAAACCGAAGCAACCGCTCCGGTTAAGTCTCTCTTTTTTACTGTTCCATACCCGATCGCCACAACCTCTTCTATTCCAATAACATCCTGTTCTAATGTTACATCTATAATTTTTTGTGTTCCAACGGTGACCTCCCGGGAGATCATCCCCACAAAGGAAAAGACCAGGGTAGCATCTTCGGGCACATCCTGAAGCAGATACCCCCCTTCTTCATTGGTAATCGTTCCCTTGGTGGTTCCTTTCACCACCACGGTAACCCCGGGCAACGGATCACCCCCGGCATCAGTAACTGTACCGGAAACCGCCTTCTGCTCCACCATGTTTTCAACCAGGCCGGCATCCTCCTCCCGGTGAATGATCACCAGCCGGTCGTTTACTGAATAGGTGAGTTCGGAATCCTTTAACAGGACTTCCATCAAGCTTCCAAGCGACTCATTCTCAAAATCCAAATCAAACAGTTTTCCCGCTTCGAGCTGATTTACATTATAAAAAAAGGAGAATTCCGACTGATCCTCAATAATTTTCAGGACATCCCGGAAAGAGAGATTCTCGCCGGAGACCGTCACCTTCTTCGTTTGGGAGTAAGAGGCAGCGGAAACCTGGATCAATGCGCCAAACAACAAAAGACAAATTAGTCTCATAATTCGAAAAATTTGTGGGAGTTCCATCCAGGATGGATTTCTCCCATGATTACGATTTTTTTTCATAAATTTGTACAGTTTTAACAATTAATATTTGTTTTACACAGAAGGCGGGATGTTGTGGCGACAAACCGCCTTTCTTTTTTATTTCACTGGCTTATAGCTTATTACGAATTCACGAAAACCTTTCCTGCTGTATTCGATGGGGGTGGTTAATTCGAGGGCATCCAGCACCTGCCAGATGGTTTCCTGATTTTTAAAACTTCCTGAATACTTAAAGGAGTTCAACTTGTTACTCCGGCAAATCAGTTTGACATCATACCATCGCTCCAGCCGTTTGATCAGCTCAGGGAAAGAGATGTCCTGAAAAATGAATTGTCCCTCCTTCCAGGCAATTTCAGCCTGGAGATCAAAAGCGACAAAAGCATACTGCCGTTCATTCCGGCTGAAACGGATCTTCTCCCCGGGGTCAAGGCCGATGGGATGAATGTTGGGAAAAGACAGGGAAATTTCCCCCTCCATCAGGGAAACCGAAGAAAAGGAGTTGTCATCATACGTACAGACATTGAATTCTGTCCCCGTTACTGCAATGTCAAAATCGGAAGTCGCCACCGTAAATGGATGGTCGCAATCCGATTTTACCCGGAAAAAAGCCTCTCCGGTTAAATGTACCTCCCGGTTACCTCCGGAAAAACCGGAAAAATATTCAAGCCGGCTGCCCGAGTTCAAATGCACCTCCGTGCCATCGGCCAGAATGACTTTCGACTTCGACCCTAAGGGTACCGTATGGACAACCAGTTGACTTTCTTTTTTCTGAAGAGATACAAAAAGGACCGTAAATATTAGCCCAAGAACAAATACAGCTGCAAAACCAGCAACAAACCGCCAAACACGGAGACTCTTCTGCAGGGCTGCTTTATTTTTAAGCTGCGACTGGTAAAAATGAAATAGCTTTTTTTCCGACAGGTCTTCCCTTTTCTGACCAGCATCCCAGACATCCTTCAGCCGGAAAAAATGTTTTTTATTTTCTTCGGATTGTTGTACCCAGTCTAGCAGTACCTTTTGCTCTTCTGCACTGCAATAGCCGTTCAGGTAACGCGAAATCAACCGCTGCTTGTCTTGGCTTAGTTGCATGAATTCAGTTCTTTTACATACAATACAACTTCACGGCCGGATATACGTCAGGAAAAAGGATCTCTTTGAGAAAAAAGATTAAATAGAATGAATATCTGGTCTTTGGTGAGCCTTTCCCGGAGTTTGACCAAAGCCCTGTATAAACGGGTCTCAACAGTCCTCAGGGAAACTCCTGTCTTTTCAGCGATCTCAAAATTTTTCAACCGTTCAAAACGGCTCTTTACGATCACATCCCGGTAAATTTCAGGCAACGCATCGATTGCTTCAAAAATTTTTTCCCGCGTCTCCTGTTCGATCATTGATTTCTCCCCATTATTCAGAAACTGTAACTCCAGCCGGGCCAGCAATTTTTTTTCGTGGGACTGATGCTTATGTACCACCGACTGGTGCTTCAGTAAATTGAGGCACCGGTTCCGGACCGCATGAAATAAAAATGATTTTACATGTTCATCTTCCATTGCATACTTTCCTTCCTCCCACAAAACAACAAAAACGTCCTGCACCACATCCAAAGCATCCTCCTCATCAACAAATTTCAGGCAAAACAAAAAAAGCGGTTGATGAAATCTTTTGAAAATGGCATCAAATTTTTTCATTGGTCTAAATTTTCAACCTTTACCGAAAAATTATCGCTGATTCCAGTACTATCGGGATAGCCGGCAAAGATTAAAATCATGCAACCGGGGGTAAATGCCCCCGGCCCGTTTTATTGGTTCATATCTCATTCAATAAAAACAATCATCCATGGTACGCACAAAAAAAGGTCATGCCCGGCATAAAAAGCATTCCCCTTTCCGGTTCATGGAATTGAATTTATACATCTTCGCTGGTTACCAAAAGTAAAAAAAAATGAAGTGGTAAAACCAAAGGGAATAAATAAAATTTGAAAAACCCCGGAAATTAGAATCGGTTTTAAAAAGCTCCCGGGGAAAGCCTGTTTCTGAAGCAGACCGGCCAGAAACCACTAAGAATCATTCACGGATGTTAGCGGCATTTCAAGCTTATCAAGGGCCGCCAGATCTCCTGCTTCATGGTAATATAAACACTGGCTGCAATAACTAAGCAGGGCTTCTGCTTCTGCTTCGGATAATTGCAACAACTTTTCGCCCCGTTCCTTCAATGATTTTTTTCGAATCGCGTTGAAAGGACATTTTTCATGCACTGCCTTTATCGGACATGCCATAAACAATCCCCAGATCTGAACCTGATTGTTTGATAATCCCATTTGATGACCCTCAGAAACTCTTGTTAAGTTACAAAAGTTCAGGGATAAAAAGAATTCCTGATGCAAAAATCTTCCTTTGGGACATTCATTTTTCAGCAATCCGTATGAATTTCCCGGAAACCGCACCCCTTACCGGAAAAAGCGGATTGAAAGGCAGTCGGTGCCCGGCATCCTCCCTAGCTTCAAAATACTTATCCCAAAGGTGTACTGATCAGCACGTCAGGTGAAGAATAAAGTTGGTATCGGGATCATTCACATGTTTTATCGCCTCAGGGGTGCTCATAACAAGCAGTTTCACCCCTTCCTCCCGGGCCGCTTCATAGACTTCATCCATCACAGGAAGGCTTGAGCTGTGCCCGTCGCCGATCACCAGGTACTTGCAGTCCCAGGGAATATTCTCAGCGGAGGAAAGCGGGGTATGCCCGAACATTCCCCGGTAGGCTTTCGAGGGCCCTTTTTTTCGCTTTTTGACGTTCCCGTGGTCAATGATCACATCTTTTTCATAGGTTTTGCCATCGATTGAAATGGAACCAAATGAAAGCCGGTTAATCTTCATACTATTTAAATTGTTAATTTTCTAAGGTATCGTATTGAACTCGCATGTATTTTAATCATTCTCCTGGATGAAAATATTTTACATGCTCGTTTCAAAAGGCCGTTCCTGATTTTTTTATTAAACATAACTACAAGAACAAAACACCTGCGGGTGTTCATCACAGCGTATCCCGGAATCGCCGGGATTCATTTCACCGGGTCCATATACGTAACCGGTTGAATAAAGTTTTTGACTGACCGGCATTACCGGGCCTTTAAAGCAGGGTGTAATTCCGGTATTCAAAAAGCCGGATCCCGAACCGCTTTTCAATGGCATGAAGGATGCGGTACTTGGGTTTCATCCGGATCTTTTGCGGATCGAGGGTTACCCGCCAGTTCATCTGGTGGATGCGGCCGTGCATCACCGCCGGATGGGTTCCCTCAAATCTTGCGAGGGCATCATACCGGGTACCGTAGTCAAAGATCGCCTTTCCGGCCTCCCCGCTCAGCGAGCCACTTCCGGAGTCCCCCTCATAAAACTGCCGGACGGCATTGATCTTTTTCTGCATAAAAGAAGGGGGCCGGACCCATCCGTAATGGTAAATTTCAGCCCCCGCCGGTACCACTTTCAGCTTCCGGTTATTCTTGCGGAATCCCTGGGCGTCGCGGTAGGAACGGATCGACTTATCGTTCCGGATGATCCTGATCTCATTGCGGTACCATTTTCTTGAATCGCCCACATAATCGTAAGTGCCAAAGAAATGCCGGAAACCAAAAAGCAATCCCTCCACCTTTTTTTTTGTAAGGTTTTCATGCATCGCCTGCCGAACCACAGGCAAAAAGTCTTCATGCAGCACCTCATCGCCCTGAATGTAAAAACACCAGTCGTATTCCGGAGGCACGGCATCAAAGGCTTTGTTGGTCTCTGCCGCATAGACCTCCCCGCCTTTCCGGAGCGATTCATCCCAAACGGTATCAATGATATGAACCTTCTCAGGATCGATTTTTTCAATCATCCGGCGGGTGTTATCTTCCGATTTCCCCACCGCCACCACGAACCGGTCACAAACAGGCAATACCGAACTGATGGCTTCCACAACGGGGAAGTCATACAGTTCGGCATTTCTAATAAAGGTAAAACCGCATACTTTCATGTTGCTCCGGTCTCTTGCAGATTATTGAGCCGGTTTTAAAGCCACACCTACATAATTTTCAAAATCGAAATACTTTTTAAAAGCCTTTTGCAATGAGGTAGCTGTCAATGCTTCCACCCGCTGGTTAAATGTTCCGAAATCTGAAAAATCCCCGTCCTTCAGGAAATAGGTGTTGCTTAAAAGTCTTAGCCAGAAATCATTTTCCCGCAGGGATACTTCCCGCTCCCGCAGGAGCTTCTCCCGGGCTTTTTCAAGTTCTTCCCGGCTGGGCCCGTTTTTCGCAAAATCACGGATCTCGGCAAAGACAGCCGCTTTCAATTCTTCCAGTTTCTCAGGATCCGTCCCGTAATAGATGGAGACGGTATACTCGGCATCGGGATATTTTGAAGAGGACGGCCGTGCCCCAATGGAATAAACACTGCTTTTTTCCTCGCGGATCACTTCCAGCAGGCGGGTCGATAAAATTCGCCCCACCGCATCCAGTTCCAGGACATTCCCGGGAGTATATTCAAAATCACCATGAAATACGAGGTACTGCATACTTTTATCTTCCTGTCCTTTTTTCACCACTTTCTCTACAACTCCCTGCGGTGGGTCAATTCCGGGATCGAGCCATTTTTCGGTATCATCCAGGAAAGGGAGCCCGCCAATGTATTGTTCAATCAGGGGTTTCATTTTTTCAGGGTCAATATTCCCCACAAAAAAGAAAGTGAAATCGGCCGCATTGCGGAACCGCTCTTTCCCTATCTGCTTAATGCGCTCAAAATCGGCCTCCTTCAGCAATTCGACGGACATGGGCCGGGCCCGCTTATGGTAATTGGCCAGGACGGTATTCAGTGTATCCCGGAATACAGCTTCGGGCGATGCCCCCTTGTTTTCCAGCATACCGGTCATCCGGCTCATGTAGGACTGAAAGCTGGTTTCATCGAAACGGGGCCTGGTAAAATAGAGGTAAACCATTTGCAGGAGGGTCTCCAGGTCTTCCACCGAGGAATTTCCGGTAAATCCTTCCCGGATATTTACTATGTAGGGAGACAAACTGAATACTTTGTCGGACAGCATTTTATCCAGGGTGACTTTGTCGAACCCGGCAATGCCGCTCCGGGACATAATGTTGGCTGCAAATCCTGCCGAAACATCATCGGCCACATCATACAGGGAGGAGCCACCGGGACTCCAGGCGCGGAACAAAATTTCATCATCCTTGAAGTCGGTGCTCTTGAGAACTACCTTTGCCCCGTTTCGCAAGGTCCACTCCACAGCATCCACCTCTTCAACCGGTTTCTCCGAAACCACCGGGCTGCCTCCCGGTTTTTCCGTAAGAAGCGGCGTGTCGGAGGCGGTATCTTCATAAGGTTCCAGTTCTGTCTGCTCCACCGCTTCAAGCAGGGCAAAAATCTCCTCTTTCCCGGGAACTTCCACATTCTCCTTTTCAGGAGCCGTAACCACTACCACCCGGTTTTCAGGAGTGATCCATTTTTCCGCCAGCTGGTTTACCTCTTCCAGGGTAATCTCAGGGATGAAGGTTTTATAGTACTGGAACTCATTTTCTATCCCCGGAATGGGCTCCTCAGTCATCAAAAAGTTCCGTTGATATTCCCGGGCATAATCGATCGATTTCTGCTTGTCCCGCTCATTGTAAATTTTTTCAATGTTTTTCAGCAGGGCCTTCTTTTGCCGCTCCAGTTCTGTTCCGGTGAATCCGAATTTTTTCACCCGTTCGTTCTCCAAAAGCACCGCTTTGAGCCCCTCCTCTATTTTATCATTGTGGCAAAGGGCAAACGATTGATAAACACTTTTGGGCCCGAACAGCGTTGAAAAAGAGCTCTGCCCCATGATAAAGGGCGGGTCAGCCTCCTGTGTTTTCTCTGAAAGCCGGTTGTTGATCATCGAATTGTACAGGTTGTGAAGGATGGACTGGCGGTAATCCCCGAGTGTTTTAACCTTCTTGAGCGGGTGTTTATAAAATGCAAAAGCTACGGGATACTGCGCTTCTTTGTCGGTCACGACACTCACCAGCGTCTCCTCGTGATCAGGGATCTCATAATAGACTTTTTCCCGGGGATCCTCCGGTGCAGGTATTTGTGAAAATTTTGCCTTTACTTTTTCCACCATCGCCTCCTGATCAAAATCGCCCACAACGATCACCCCCTGCAATCCGGGACGGTACCAGTCATCGCGGAAACGGCGCAAAGCTTCGGGCGGACCGTTCTCAATGATATCAATTTTCCCGATGGGCAGGCGCTCGGCATATTTCGAACCGTGCAAAAACACCGGCAACCACTCCTGCTGCATCCGGTAATTGGCATCACGGCCACCGCGCCACTCTTCACGGATAACACCCCGTTCGTTTTCGATCTCCTCATCCGAATCGGTAATCTGGCAGGCCCAGTCATAGAGTACCTGCAGCCCCTTTTCCAGATAGAGGGCAGAATCCATGGGGACCTTCAGCATATATACAGTTTCATCAAGACTGGTGTAGGCATTGATCTCCGGACCGAATTCCATGCCAATCGATTCGAAATAGCTGATCAGTTCGTTCTTCGGAAAATTTTTGGTCCCGTTAAAAGCCATGTGCTCTGCGAAATGGGCCAGTCCCTGCTGGTCCTTGTCTTCATCCACCGAACCGGCTTTCACAACCAGCATCAGCTCCACCCGGTTCTCGGGCGTGTCGTTCGACCGGACATAATAGGTCATCCCGTTTTCAAGGACGCCTTTCGATACGTTGGGATCCACCGGAATAGGGGAATTCTGATCCTTCTCCGGTTGTGCCTGCAACAGAAATGTGCTCAAAATAAAAATCAGGGTAACAAAATGCTTCATCGTATTTTTTTTATCAATTTTAAATATATGTCTTGAATTTTTCTCCACCATTACAACAAATTATTTTAAGAACGGTTGAATGGCATGGGCAAATGCATTGTTTTCATTGGAGGGCACTACCCGGAACATTTTTTTTATTTCCGGTGGCGCATTTTCGGTGAGGCAGGAATGCGCGGTAAAATGCAACAGGTCCAGATCATTGTAATCGTTCCCGATCCCAAAGGTGTGCCTCCGCTCAATTCCCAGAAGGTTGCACACTTTTTGCACGCCATGCCCTTTGGATACCTCCCGGTGAAAAACCTCCAACCAGATATATCCTTTGGTCACCGGCGATGAGGAGCGAATGACACGGATCTCATCGCACTGCGATTCAATCTCCTTTTTTAAACGGTTGAACAGCTGTTCATCTTCGGGAATGATCAGGAGAAACTGGCACGCTTCACCCGGCAGTTTCCCCTCCCCAGGAAATGCCCGGGCAAATGCATTGTGAAACGATAAAAACCGGTTAAATTCGGGACAATCCTGCGCCCCTTTGTGAAACCACAGCCGGTGATTTCCGGGAGCCGGATCAAAGGCATAAAAACTGACTTTTTGATTCACAAAATAGCGGGCCAGCCTCTCCGTGGAGCGGGGCGCCATGTTCCGGGCAAACAGGTGCATGCGCTCCTTCCAGCTATACACCCCGGCCCCCGAAGAGAAAACAATGTAATCGAAAGGTACCTCCTGATGAATCACTTCATTGACCTTCCGGAGGTTTCTCCCCGTAGCCGCCACGCGCGTGATGCATCTTTCGCCGAGTAAATGCAGCGCTTCCAGGTTCCTGGCACTGATGGTCTGATCATCCCGCAAAAAGGTTCCGTCCAGATCGGTGGCAACAAGTTGGATGTATTTTCCGTTCATCGCCCCAAAAATAATAATTTTTAAGTTGCTGCATGTGCTGGGTACATTTGTGTAATATTTTATCTTTGTAAATTATTTTTTAACAGACAAAGAAATCCATTATGAAGTTAGCACTGATCGGTTACGGTAAAATGGGCAAGGAGATTGAAAAAATTGCCCTTTCCCGCGGCCATGAAATTGAACTTATCATAGATATTGATAATCAGAAAGATATGACCGTTGAAAATCTGCAGAAATGCGATGCGGCCATCGAATTTTCCGTCCCTTCCTCGGCGGTGGAAAACTACTTTAAATGTTTTGAAGCCGGCATCCCCGTGGTAAGCGGAACCACGGGCTGGCTCGACCGGAAAAAGGAGGTGCATGATAAATGCACGGCTGCCGGGGGCACCTTTTTCTACGGAAGCAATTTCTCCGTAGGAGTGAACCTATTTTTTGAACTGAACAGGAAACTGGCGGAATTAATGGCCAACCGCCCCGAATATACGCCCGAAATGACGGAAGTGCATCATACACAAAAACTGGATGCCCCCAGCGGAACAGCCATCAGCCTTGCCGAAGACCTGACTGGAATACTGCCCGAAATAAAAAAATGGACGAAAGAAACCGCAGAAGGGCCGGGCGACCTCCCTGTTAAATCTGTCCGCGAAGGAAATGTTCCGGGCATCCATACCGTGAAATACGATTCAGAAGTCGATTTCATCGAAATAACCCACAGTGCCAAAAGCCGCAAAGGATTTGCCCTGGGAGCTGTCCTGGCGGCGGAATACAGCACCAAACACCAGGGAATCCTGAGCATGAAAGAGATGTTACAATTTTAAATATTTCTTAATGGTACAAAAAATACTGACCAACAAATGGTTTAAATTCATCGGGGTCGGAGGGTTGTATACCCTCTGGGTCATCTGGCTCGGTAACTTTTGGTGGTTACCGGGGCTGGCAGTGATTTTCGATATCTATATCACCCAAAAGGTCCACTGGGCTTTCTGGAAGAAAAAAAATCCCCCCGGAGGCAAACAAACCAAATTGGTTGAATGGGTCGATGCCATCATTTTTGCAGTGATCGCTGCCACCTTCATCCGGATGTTCTTTATAGAAGCCTACACCATTCCTACCTCATCCATGGAAAAATCGCTCCTTGTGGGCGACTACCTTTTTGTAAGCAAGGTGGCTTACGGCCCCAAAACACCCAATACTCCCCTCTCCTTTCCCTTTGTACACAATACCCTTCCCCTGAGCCGTACCAAAAAATCGTACGTGGAATGGATCCAAAGGCCCTACAAGCGCCTTGCAGGCTTTGGCGAAGTGGAAAACAACGACGTGGTGGTGTTCCACTTTCCCGAAGGTGATACCGTCGCGCTCCGCCTGCAAAACCAGAGCTATTACCAGCTGGTCCGGAATTACGGAAGGGAGAGGATCTGGAATGACCCCCGCAACTTTGGCGAAATTGTGGCGCGCCCGGTGGATAAACGGGAAAATTACATCAAACGGTGCATCGGCACCCCGGGCGATGAAATCCGGATGAACAGCGGAAAGGTCATTATTAACGGGGAACCCCAAAAGAAAATCGGGGGAATGCAATACAACTACATCGTGACCACCGACGGCACTTCCATCAACCCGATGGCCCTCGACCGGCTGCACATTGCGAAAGATGACCGGTCGGTATATTCGGGCAACAAATACATGTTCCCCCTAACCGCAGAAAACGTGGAAAAACTCAAAAATTTCACCAATGTTGTTTCGGTCGAAAAAGTGGTGGAAGATCCGGGCGAATGGGATCCGAATGCCTTTCCCCACGACCGGCGTTACCCATGGAATGTCGATAATTTCGGCCCCCTGACCGTTCCCGAAAAAGGGGAAACCGTATCCCTGACAACGGATAACCTTCCCCTCTACCGGCGGATTATCGATGTTTACGAAAACAATGAACTGGAGGTTAAAGACCGTACCATCCTGATTAACGGACAAGCAGCCGACAGCTATACATTTGAAATGGATTACTACTGGATGATGGGAGATAACAGGCACAACTCCGCCGACTCCCGGTTCTGGGGCTTTGTTCCCGAAGACCACATTGTGGGGAAAGCCAGCTTCATCTGGCTCTCGCTCGATAAAGACCGGCCACTGCCCCAAAAAATCAGACTGCGGCGGATGTTCCAGGTCATCCATTAAAAAATTGCTCTATCACAGGGGACAGCATTTTTTTTGCTGTCCCTTTTTTTTATCAACTCCCCCGGATGTTCCGGAATATCCATAAAACAAAAATTTTCCCCGGGGGATAGCATGCTTTTGCCATCCTTTTTTTATCTTCGAATAAAAAAGAAAACCATGCATCTCTTTATTATTGTCCTTCTCGTTCTGGCCATCCTCCTGGTAATTTTTACCCTTCAAAATTCTTTCGAAGTCACCATCACCGCCTTTTTCTGGGAATTTCCCGACGCACCGCTGGTCCTCGTGCTGCTCGTATGCGTGCTTCTGGGCTACCTGCTTGCCGCGGTCTATTTCTCCCCCCGTTTGTGGAAAATAAAAAAAGAGCGCAGGCAACTGGTAAAATCAAACCGGCAGCGCTTGGGCGCCGAGCGTGACCG
>JAGYMR010000429.1 GCA_018400515.1 Tangfeifania sp. | reverse complement strand
GGAAGGTCAGGCAACATCCGCCCAATATCCCGGTGTGAAACCTTTAAATCCTGATGGAAAAATACAATTGTATAATCTTCGGACAGATAGTGCGGAATCAAACGACCTATCGAAAGAAAAACCGGAACTTGTTGAAGAACTTTTGAATAAATACCGGAAGTTTGAAGCATCATTCAAACCGTTAAACGAATAGCCGTGAGGCTCCATTCGATGCCATTGGTTTTAGCCATGCGCATTTGAAAAGCAAAACTGAAGGCAACCACCGGAACGGAATACACAGGGATATCCGGAATGAGGTTTTAATTGAATGGATGCCCTGCAAATTGAACGGGTTGCACGGGGATCGGCGGTAAACGTTATACGGCGTATGGCGCCATACCCCGGCTCGGCGGAAGGTTTTACTGGGATCTGCTGAGGACTTATATTGGAGCAGGAGCAGAAATGATCTACGTGGCCATGTTTGACGAAGTTGATGAAGGAACGGCTATCATGAAAATTACAGACACACCTCCCAACAGTGAAAAGGCGCATTTCGTCGATAACGATGGGATGCCTTCCGATCATTATTTGTGGTTAACCGGGCTGGGCGCGAAAATGTTGCGAAAAGAGATTCCTTTAAAAATAGAAATGCCACTTAGAAAATCCGAAAACAAGTAAAGCATACGTTATGAATAAATTTTCACAACAAACCAAATAGCAAGAAACGGGCAAGAAAAAAATCATGGTGATCACCCCTGTACCCCTGGAAGTCATGTTCGTTTTCTGAAGTCAACGTAAGCCTGGGAATCCTTCATTGCTTTCCGGGAGAGTTCCTTCCGGTCGGAAAAATTCCCTCTCTGTTGGATTTACAGGGCATTTAGTTTATTTTTACCCTCATGGAAAGATCAAAAAAATTCCGGGGGGCCTGGAAATACCAACCTGGTGATCAGAGGTATTTCAAAGTCAAATTTTGGCCGGTGGCGATTGTAAGCTTGTTGGTTTTTGCTTCGCCAAAACTTGAAACAGCTGCGCAAAAATTGGATGTGGCGTATGTTCCTACGTCCCATTCCATCGTTGAAAAGATGCTTGATGTGGCTAATGTCGGGCCCGGCGACTATGTGATCGATCTCGGTTCGGGTGACGGCCGCATGGTAATTGCCGCCGCTAAACGGGGAGCTTTTGGGCATGGGGTGGATCTCGATCCGGAACGTGTTGTGGAAGGGAAGAAAAATGCGCGGAAAGCTGGCGTGGCCGACCGGGTGACCTTTATTCAGGAGGATATTTATGAAACCGATTTCAGCAGGGCCAGCGTGATCCTCATGTACCTTTTTCCCACCATTAATATTAAACTGCGTTCCGCTTTGCTGAAAAAACTTGAGCCGGGTACACGTGTGGTTTCGCATGATTTTGGGATGGATTACTGGCTTCCGGATGAGTATTTGATCCTTGATGATGGCCATGAAATTTATTTCTGGATCATTCCGGCCGATATGGAGGGAATGTGGAGTTGGCAGGCAGGGGGTAAGAAATTCAGGATGGATGTCAGCCAGGAATTTCAGGAAATTGAGCCTGCCGTCAGGTCAGAAAATGACTCTTTTTCGGTGGATAACCTTACGCTATCGGGGAAACGGGTCAGCTTTGTTGCCTATGATCGTCCGGGGAAAACCAACTATGTATATAGCGGCAGGGTCGAAGGGGATTACATCATCGGCACCGCCCAGGTACATTCAACCGACACTACGATCGTGGAAAAATGGACGGCACGCCGCCACTGATCCTTCCGGAAAGGAGGCCTTCTAATTTTTTCTCCCCCTCCACTGCCTGGAACTACAAATTTC